>JAYVRQ010000099.1:0-8000 GCA_043776145.1 Chthoniobacteraceae bacterium | reverse complement strand
CGGGACGGCGGCTTATCTCTTGTCGCAACGCAGGGTTCTTCACGCGCACCGGCACGGGGAGAGCCGGTGCCAAATTTCACCATGTCATTCATCGTCCGAAGCGCAGTGAACTGCGATCCAGACCACCCATGAAACTGGGCGATCTCAAACGCAGTTTCGGGACGGCGATCAAAGCGAAACGATCGGAGTTGGGATTTTCGCAGGATGAACTCGCGCGCCGCGCTGGGCTGCATCGCACTTGCGTCTCGGAGGTGGAACGCGGAGCGCGGAATCTTTCACTGGAGAGCATTGAGAAGCTGGCGGGAGCGCTGGATTTGTCGGTGTCGGGGCTCTTCGCGCGAGTAGGCAGCGCGGAGGCGGCGCGGGGTGCCGAGGATATTTTGCTGGTGGAGGATCGGGTGGAGGATGTGGAGCTGACGCTGCGCGCGTTTCGGAAGGCGCGGTTTCAAAATGCGATCCATGTGGTGCGCGATGGCGCGGAGGCGATCGAGTTTCTCCTCGCGACGGGACGGCACGCGGACCGGCAAAATGCGCCGCTGCCCGCAGTGATCCTGCTGGACCTGAATCTGCCAAAGCTGAGCGGGCTCGAGGTGCTGCGCTGGCTCCGCGCCGACGAGCGCACGAAGCATCTGCCGGTGGTGGTGCTCACGGAATCGCGCCAGTACCGCGATGCGGTGGCGTGCCGCGATCTCGGCGTGGAGCGGTACATCGTGAAGCCGGTGGATTTTCACAGTTTCAGCGATGTGGCAACGCATTTGCATTTCGAGTGGGCGATGGTGCGGGCGCGCGATGGGAGGCCGCAGTGAGCGGGAGACGGAGGAAGCGGTGACGCGCGATTGCACCGGGCAGGAGCAGGCGGCGGATGGGCTGCGAAAATCGGAGGAGCTTTTCTCGAAGGTGTTTCACGCGAGCCCGGTCATCATCGCCGTCACGACTTATCCCGAGGGTCTGTATGTGGATGTGAACGAGCACTTCATCAGTGTGCTCGGCTACACGCGCGAGGAAGTGCTGGGTCGCCGCGCGATGGATCTCGGAGTCTGGGAAAAGCCAGAGCAGCGGGCGGAGGTGATTCGCAGGATCGAGGCGGGGGAAAGCGTGCGCGAATTCGAGTGCGAGCTGCGGACGAAATGGGGCGAGGTGCGCCATGCCGTCGTGGGCGTCGAGATAATCGTGCTGGGGGAGCAGCGGTGTCTGCTGTTCATCAATCACGACATCACCGTGCGGAAACGCGAGGAGGCGGCGCGGCGGGAAGTCGAGGAGCGGCTGCAAAAAATTTCCGACCGGCTGCCGGGGGTGATTTACCAGTACCGACTGCGTCCCGACGGCACCTCGCATTTTCCCTATGCCAGCGAGGCGATCCGGAACATCTACCGCGTGGCACCGGAGGAGGTGATGGAGGATGCCGCCGCGGTGTTTGCCGTGCTGCATCCGGAGGATTACGAGGGAATCGTCGCGTCGATCCAGAAATCGGCGCGCGACCTGACGCCGTGGATTTATGAATACCGCGTGAAGTTTCCCGATGGGACGGTGCGCTGGCTCTCCGGCAACGCGCTGCCGGTGCGGGAGCCGGACGGGAGCGTGCTCTGGCATGGCTTCATCGCGGACGTCACGGAGCGGAAGTGCATGGAGCAGGCGGTGCATGATCTGAACGCGCAGCTCGAACTGCGGGTGGCGCAGCGCACGGCGGAACTCGAGGAGGCGAACGGGGAACTGGAGGCGTTTTCCTATTCGGTGTCGCACGATCTGCGCACGCCGCTGCGGGCGATCGATGGCTATTCGCTGGCGGTGCTGGAGGATTACGGCCCGGCGCTGCCCGCGGAAGGTCGGCGCTATTTGGAAACCATCCGCCGGGGCGCGCAGCGGATGGGCGAATTGATCGACGCCCTGCTGGCGCTGTCGCGGCTGAGCCGGTCGCCGCTTACGCATCGCGCGGTGGATGCTGGGAGCCTCGTGGATGACGCGCTCAAGGAACTGAGCACCCAGATGGAAGGGCGGCGGATCGAAGTGCGAAAAGCGGAACTTCCCTGGTGCTGGGCCGACCTGGCGCTGCTGAAGCAGGTGTGGGTCAACCTGCTGTCGAACGCTTTCAAATACACCGCGAGGCGCGAAGCGGCGGTGGTGGAAATCGGCTGCACGATCGAGGCCGGTGAAAGCGTTTATTTCGTGCGGGACAACGGGACGGGCTTCGACATGGCTTACGCCCGCAAGTTGTTCAAAGTATTCCAGCGCCTGCACCGCACGGAGGATTACGAAGGCGCGGGCATCGGTCTCGCGATCGTGCAGCGCGTCATCCACCGCCACGGGGGACGTGTCTGGGCGGAGGGCGGGATCGATCGCGGCGCGACCTTTTATTTCACCCTGAAAGAACAGCCCGAACCATGAACGACTCGAATGCCGTGGAAATCCTGCTGGTGGAAGACAGCGCGGAAGATCTCGAACTGGCCTTGCGCGCCTTGCGCAAGGCGAATCTGACGAACCGCATCGAGGTCGCGCGCGACGGGGCCGAGGCGCTGGATTTCATCTTCTGCGAAGGCCGCCACGCGGCGCGCAAAATCGGGGACGCGCCGAGGGTGATCCTGCTGGACTTGAAGCTGCCGAAAGTGGACGGCCTCGAAGTGCTCCAGCGCATCAAGGCCGACCCGCGCACGCGGCACATTCCGGTGGTCGTGCTGACTTCCTCGAACGAGCAGAGCGACGTGGTGAAAAGCTACCGGCTGGGTGTGAACAGCTACATCGTGAAGCCGGTGAACTTCGAGGGCTTCGCCGCCGCCGTGCAGCAATTGGGAATGTACTGGCTGCTGCTGAATCAGCCGCCCAAGGTGGAATGATTCCAAAATTTATTTGGAATTAGTATTGATAAGCAGCGGGCCGATTCTATCGTGCCGCCGCACTATGAAAACCCGCACGACTGCCAGCGCCGATGCCGCGCCTTCGCCCGATGACACGATCCACGGACGCGGTCTGCGCATGACGGATCAGCGGCGCGCGGTGTACGACGCGCTGATGGGGAAACGCGATCATCCCACGGCGGTCGAGGTGTTCATGCGGGTGAAGGGCAGGATGCCGTCGATCTCGCTGGCGACGGTGTACAACTGTCTCGAAACGCTGACGGATTGCGGGCTGGTAAAATCAGTGAACCACGACCGCGAGCCGTCGCGCTACTGCCCGAATCTGAACGAACACGCGCACTTTTTCTGCACCGAATGCGGCACCGTGGCGGACATCCCGCTGCGCTCGAAAAAGCAGCCGCATGACATCTGGGATGTGCCTGCGGACGTAACGATCGTGCAGAGCGAAGTCGCCTTTCGCGGCCTGTGTCCCAAGTGCGCCCAGACGGCGGCGCGCAAACTTTCCAAAATCAAAAAATGAGTTCGTTAATCATCAAAGACCTGCACGCCACCGTCTCGGGAAAAGAAATCCTGCGCGGCCTGAACCTCGAAGTGGAGAAGGGGAAAGTTCACGCCATCATGGGCCCGAACGGCTCCGGCAAAAGCACGCTGAGCAAAGCCCTCGGCGGACATCCCGACTACGAAGTGACCGGCGGCGAAGTGCTGATGGACGGCGTAAGCATTCTCGACATGGCACCGGACGAGCGTTCGCGCGCCGGGCTGTTTCTCGCGTTTCAATATCCGATGGAAATCCCCGGCGTCTCGAATGCGAACTTCCTGCGCGCGGCTTTGCAGGCGCGGCTGCCGGAGGGCGAGGAAATCGAGGCGACGGATTTTTACGCGGACCTTTACGTCGAGATGGACAAGCTGGAGATGGCCCGCACTTTCACCGCGCGCTCGGTGAATGAAGGCTTTTCAGGCGGCGAGAAGAAGCGGAATGAGATTCTGCAAATGGCGATGCTGAAACCGAAGTACGCGGTGCTGGATGAGACGGACTCGGGCCTCGACATCGACGCGCTGCGCATCGTGAGCGCGGGTGTGAACGCACTGCGCGGCCCGAACTGCGGCATCCTGCTCATCACGCACTATCAGCGCCTGCTCGATTACATCGTGCCCGATGTGGTGCATGTGATGGTCGAGGGCCGTATCGTGCGCAGCGGCGGCAAGGAACTCGCGCTCGAACTCGAGGACCGCGGTTACGATTTCATCAAAGACGAACTCGCCGAGCCCGCGCTCGCTTAATCCATGAGCACTGAACAACTCGACTCCGCCGCCCAACTCGACATCGACCGCACGCGCGGTGATTTCTCGTATCCTGAAAGCCACACCTTCGACGCAGGCACCGGGCTGACTCCGGCGACGATCGACTACATCTCGAAGGTGAAAGGCGAGGCCGAGTGGATTCGCGAGTTTCGTCACAAGGCGCTCGCGGTTTTTAACTCGAAGCCGATGCCGACACATTGGGCGTCGAAGGATTTGGAGAACATCGTCTTCCAAAACATCCGCTACTACCTCGCCAACGCGCAGAAGCCGACGCGCTCGTGGGACGAAGTGCCGGACGATGTGAAGCGCACGTTCGAGCGGCTCGGCATCCCGGAGCAGGAGCGGAAATTTCTCGCGGGCGTCGAAGCGCAGTTCGACTCGGAGGCGGTGTATTCCAACATCAAGGCGGCGGTCGGCGAGCAGGGTGTGATCTTCTGCGGCTCGACGGACGGGCTGCGCGATCACCCTGAAATTTTCCGCAAGTGGTTTGGGAAAGTGATCCCGACGAGCGACAACAAATTCAGCGCGCTCAACAGCGCGGTGTTCAGCGGCGGTTCGTTCATCTACGTGCCGCCGGGCGTGAAGGTGAAGCATCCGCTGCAAGCCTACTTCCGCATCAACGCGGAGAACTTCGGCCAGTTCGAGCGCACGCTCATCATCGCGGATGAAGGCAGCGAGGTGATGTACATGGAAGGCTGCACCGCGCCGAAATTCGAGACGGCCACGCTGCACTCGGCGGTCGTCGAACTCGTCGCGATGAAAGGCGCGAAGATTCAATACATCACCGTCCAAAACTGGTCGCAGAACGTCTTCAATCTCGTGACCAAGCGCGCCATCGCGCACGATGAGGCCGAGGTGAAATGGATCGACTGCAACATCGGCTCGCGGCTCACGATGAAATATCCGGGCGTCGTTTTGAAAGGCCGCAAGGCGCGCGGCGAAGTCATCTCGATCGCGCTCGCGGGCGACGGACAGCATCAGGATACCGGCGCGAAAATGGTCCACGCGGCGGATGAAACGACCTCGAACATTGTCTCGAAATCCATCTCGCTGGGCTCCGGACGTGCGACCTATCGCGGGCTCGTTCACATCCCGAAACATCTCAAGGGTTGCAAGAACAACACCGAGTGCGACGCGCTGCTCATCAACCCGACTTCGCGCACGGACACTTATCCCGCGATCACCGTGCGTGGCACCGGCAACGCCTGCCAGCACGAGGCCAGCGTCTCGCAAATTTCCGCCGAGCAGATTTTCTACATGCAGCAGCGCGGCCTCACGAAAGCGCAGGCGATGAGCCTCTCGGTGAACGGCTTCGTCAACGATCTCGTGCGCCAGTTTCCGATGGAATACAGCGTGGAACTCAAGCGGCTGATCGACCTCGAAATGGAAGGGAGCGTCGGATGAGCGCGATCAGTATTTCTCCACAAACGAATGATCGGCTGAGGCAATACCCGACGTTCACCGCCGAGTACGAAATGGGAAAAGTAACCACAAAAATCAAAGTGCAGAATTGGGCGGACCTCGAACGTCTCGCGACCGGCGAAACCGAGCAGACACCGCGCACCTTCGAGGGTGAGGCGATCGTCGATAGTGGCGCGGTGCATCTTTACCTCCGCAAGTCCGTCATCCAGCAACTCGGCCTGCGGCAAATCCGCACCTGGACCTCGCGCACCATGTCCAACATCGTCGAAGCGCGCCGCGTTTATTCGCCGGTCGATTTGGAAATCATGGGACGCAGCGGCACGTTCGATGTCGTCGAGTTGCCGGACGAACTGCCCAACGTCGTCGGCCAGATTCCGCTCGAATTCATGGATTGGGTGATCGACATGAGCGCGCACAAACTCACCGGAAATCCCGAGCACGGCGGCGAGTGGATCGACGAGGAATACGGCGAACCGCGATGAACAACCGCTGGGACAAACGCGAAATCTTTCGCGAAGAATGCCGCCGCCGGATGAAAATGCCGTTGGAGCAGCGGCTCTTTGAGGGCTTCATCGGGCGGTCCGAAACGTATGTGCAAGAGCGCGTATCGAGAAGCTTTGCGACGATGGCTGAATATCGCCTCTGGTGTCACGAAAACCTGCCGCCACATCTTGGCTTTCGCCTCACTGATGAGGCGGCGGAGCGCGACAGGGCCGAGCTTAATTTTCGCCGCCGCGACGGGCTGGGAGGTGACCGGCAAAAACCTTTATGAGCGCAGTCATGGAAATTAAAGAAATGGAAACGACCGATGCGGATGCGTCTTCCTCGATCCTCAATGCAGGTCCGGCGACGCCGGAGCAGACGGAGGCTTGGGAAAAATTCGCCGCGCTGCCGATGCCGGTGCGGACGGATGAGAACTGGCGTTTTGCCAATGTGAAGGCTCTCGATCTTTCGCCGTACTCGCGGCCGCTGCCGCTGGGGGATGCGGTGAGCGATGAATTGCTGGCGCGTTCGCGCGGACTCGCGGAGGTCGCGGGGCGGATGGTTTTTGCGAACGATCAGCTTCTTGCGCAGGAAACTTTCTCCGATTCGCTGAAACGGAAAGGCGTGATCTGGCTGCCGCTGGATCAAGCATTGGCCCAGCATCCCGAGCTTTTTCGGAAACACTTCATGCGCGAAGAAGCGATTCTTGGCGGGCGGAAATTTGCGGCGCTGCACGAGTCGCAAGTGCGGGCGGGGACTTTTCTTTTTGTGCCGCGCGGGGTGGAGATCGAGTTGCCGGTGGAAGCGTTTCATTGGAAGCACGGCGCGAATGCTTCGGTGTTCCCGCACACGCTCATCATCGCGGAGGAGATGGCGAAAGTGACCGTCGTGGATCACTACGAGAGCGCGGATTTGTCCGCGCCGGGACTGGCGTGCGCGGTGAACGATCTGTGGCTCGGCGCGGGCGCGCAGGTCACGTACGTCTGCACGCAAAACTGGAGCCGCAAGACGCTCGCGTTTCAGATCAACTCCACTGTCGTCGGGCGCGACGCCCGCGCGAAGGCGCTCTTCACGCAACTCGGCGCGCGGCATGTGCGCAGCGAGAGCGTGAGCCATCTGCGCGGCGCGGGCGGGCGCAGCGACATGCTCGCGGTCACGGTGGCGGATGCGGCGCAGGAGATCGACGCGCGCACTTTCCAAATCCACGAAGCGCCGAACACCGCGAGCGATCTGCTTTACAAAAACTCGCTCGACGACACGGCGCGCACGATTTTCTCCGGCCTCATCCGCGTGAATCCTGGCGCGCACAAAACCGACGCCTACCAGAAAGTGCGCAACCTTCTCCTCAGCGACGACGCCGAGGCAAACAGCGCGCCCGGCCTGGAAATCGAAGCGGACGACGTGCGCTGCTCCCACGGCGCGACGAGCGGGCAGATCGACTACGAAGAGCTTTTCTATCTCATGTCGCGCGGCATCTCTCGGAAAGAATCGCAGAAGCTCGTCGTCTTCGGCTTCCTCCAGGAAGCCATCGACCGCATCGGCCACGCCGCCATTGCCGCGCGCCTCGCCGATCTCGTCCACGCGAAATTCGACGCGAAGCGCCGGTGATCGTGTGCGCTTTTCGCTGAAAATCGCGGGCATCCTTGCGCTGGTCGTCGTCTTCGCGCTCGGCATCTGGATCGGGCGGCGCTCGATGAAGCCGGGCGCGGCCAGCGAGGCGATGGCGAAGATCGAGACCGCGCGCGTGCAGGCGATCGAGGCGGCGGCGGCGGGGCCCGCTCCCATGTCGGGCGCAAACCGCTTGAAGGAATTCAAGGCGACACTCCGCGAGGCGGCGGGAAAATTGAACGGCGACGAACGCAAGCCGCTGCTCGCCGCGCGCGAGATCGTCGCGAAGGTGCAGCCGCAGATGGCCGAATACGAGGCCACGCTCAAGGCGCTCGC
>JAYVRQ010000098.1:0-30945 GCA_043776145.1 Chthoniobacteraceae bacterium | reverse complement strand
CCTCGGTCACGGTCATTCCCTCGACGCCGATTTCCGCGAGGGCGTCTTTCACTTCTTCGAGTTTGAACGGCTTGATGATCGCTTCGATTTTTTTCATGGGAGTGGTTTGGTTGGTTGGGTGCGTCTCGTCTTTTCAGTGGGAAAAAATGAAGCGCCGCCCTTTAGCAACGCGCGTGCCACTGGCATAGACGCATCGCTTTGCAGAGAGAAGCGCGAAGTGAAATGCCGCGACCGTGGCAAGAAAGCGCCACACCCCGCGACCCGCTGCCCGCATTTCGCCACGCGGCGCGCTCTTACAATTCCTTCAGCAGCCGCTCGTGAATGTTGCCGAAGCCGCCGTTGCTCAGGATCACGATCACGTCCGGCGCGTTCACCAGCGGGCGCAGACGCGCGATGATCGCATCCACATCGGGTTCGTAAAAAGCGGGACGCCCGGCGGCGGCGATGTCCGCGACGACTCGCGCGGGATCGAGCCGGTCGGTGGGATCGAGCTGATCGAGACGCGCGACTTGCGCCATCACCACGCCGTCCGCCTCGGCAAGTGCGCGCGGAAGTTCCACCTGAAAAATCGCGCGCCGCGTCGTATTCGAGCGCGGCTCGAAGACCGCCCACAGTCGCCGTCCCGGATACTGATGCCGCAGCCCGCGCAGCGCCTGCGCGATGGCCGTCGGGTGATGCCCGAAGTCGTCGATGACCTTGATCCCGCGCACTTCGCCGCGGATTTCCTGCCGCCGCTTCACACCCTCGAATGTGCTCACAGCCTTCGTGATCGCATCAAGTGCCACGCCGTAAAAGTGCGCCGCGCTGATCGCCATCGCCGCGTTGCGCACATTATATTCGCCCGACATCGGGAGCGTGAATCGTGTGTCGAGCAGCGTGAATTCCGTGCCGTTTTCGTGATAGCGCACGTCACGGATGTGGCGCGCTGCATTCTCGGAAAAACCGACCTCGACGAGTTCCGCGCGGCAGTTCGCGGCCACGTCGATGCAGTTCGCGTCGTCGCCGTTGATGAGCACCATGCCGTTCTCCGGCACCACGTTCAGCAGCCGGCGGAAGCTGAGTTTGATCTCATCCACCGACGCGTAAATGTCCGCGTGATCGAATTCGATGTTGTTGATGACGACGAGTTCCGGGAGGTAGTGGAGGAACTTCGATCGCTTGTCGAAAAACGCCGTGTCGTACTCGTCGCCTTCGAGCACGACATGCCGCGAATCGTTCAGCACGCAGCCCTGCCCGAGATTCTTCGCGATGCCGCCGATCATGTAAGCCGGATCGAGCCCCGCGCATTTCAAAATCCACGCGAGCAGCGAAGTCGTCGTCGTTTTCCCATGCGTGCCGGTGACGACCAGATTGTGCCGCCCGCGCAGGAAAAAATGTTTCAGCGTCTCGGGCAGCGAGAGGTAGAAGAGCTTGCGATTGAGCACCGCCTCGACCTCGGGATTCCCGCGCGAGATCGCATTGCCGACCACGATCAAATTCGCGCCGCCCGGGATGTTCTCCGCGCGATAGCCTTCGCTCAGCACGATGCCTTTGCTTTCGAGAAACGTGGACATCGGCGGGTACACGCCCGCGTCCGAACCCGTGACGATGAACCCCTGCGCGCGCATGGCCGCGGCGACGGCACCCATCGCGGTGCCGCAGATTCCGATGAAGTGGACGTGTCGAATGGGTTCGTTCATGGGCGCGTAAAAGGGCGCGAAACTATCGACGCCACCGAACGCGCGCAAGTTGCTGCGACGCCCTCGTCGCAGGAAGTTCCCGCGGCGCCCCCGCCGCGAGTCCCAATGTCAACACGGCGACATTTCGCTTGAGCGGGGCCGACGCGGCACGCACTTTCGCCGTCCCTATGAGCCAGCCCAAAGAAATCCCGTTGATGGAAAAAATCGTGTCGTTCTGCAAACGGCGCGGCTTCATTTTTCAAAGCTCCGAAATCTACGGAGGCATCAACGGCTTTTGGGATTTCGGCCCGCTCGGCGCAGAGCTAAAGCGCAACCTGCGCGACACCTGGTGGCGCGCGATGATGCGCGAACGCGAGGACGTGGTGCCGCTCGATGCGAGCATCATCATGCACCCGGCGGTGTGGAAGGCGTCGGGGCATGTCGATACGTTCAGCGATCCGATGAGCACTTGCCGGCATTGCCAGAAGCTCGTCCGCTCGGATCAAATCTGGAGCATCCTCGCGGAGCAGCCGTGGGTGCAGTCGGTCGCGGGGCTGTGGGATCCATTCACGAAAAGCGTCGATTCCGCGGACCTTTTGAAATGGGCGCGTGGCAAAGGCAAACAGCACGCGCCGAATCTCGCGCTGGTGCGCAACCCGGAAGTCACGCTCAGTTGGATGGCCGAGGGCGTCGTGGACGGACGATTCCGCTGCGATGACGAAAAAGAGTTCTACCGCTACATCGCGACCGAGCAATTCAAGACGACCGGCCTTATCATTCCGTGCCCGCATTGTGGCGGCGAACTGACCGAGCCGCGCCCGTTCAATCTCATGCTCCGCACGCACTACGGCCCCATCGAGAGCGACGACAATCTTTGCTACCTCCGCCCCGAAACGGCGCAGGCGATCTTCGTGCAATTCAAAAACGTCGTGGACAGTTCGCGCGTGAAGGTGCCGTTCGGCATTGGGCAAATCGGCAAGGCGTTTCGCAACGAAATCACGCCGCGCAATTACATCTTCCGCTCGCGCGAGTTCGAGCAGATGGAACTCGAATTTTTCATCAAGCCGGATGAGGCCGTGCGGCTCATGCACGGGAACGTTGCGCCGTGGAGCGAAGGCGCGGACCTTTCCGAGCCGCAGCCGAATTGGGGCTGGGAAATGTGGCATCGCTACTGGGTCGCGCAGCGCACCGCGTACTACGCGGGCATTGGCCTCGGTGCCGACGTGCTCGATTACCACTGGCAAAAGCAGGACGAACTGGCGCACTACGCGCGCGCGTGTGTGGACATCCTTTTCAAATTTCCCTTCGGCACTGAGGAACTCGAAGGCATCGCGGCGCGCGGCGATTTCGATCTCACGCAGCATCAGAAGCACAGCGGCAAACCGCTCGAAGTTTTCGACGAGGAACTGCGCGAGGCTGTGAAAAAAATGACCGACGAGCAAAAGGCGGACTTCGTTTCCGAAACGCAGGAAGACTGGAACGATCGCAATAAATCACGCGAGGAAGCGGCGGTGTTTGCGCGGCGTTTGCTGGAAGGTTTCTACGTCCCGCATGTCATCGAACCCAGTGCAGGCCTTGATCGACTGGCGCTCGCGGTGCTGGCGGCGGCGTATCACGAGGAGGAAAAGGCGGACGTGAACGGCAAGATCGAGAAGCGCACCGTGCTGCGTTTTCATCCGCGCATTGCGCCGGTGAAAGTCGGTGTTTTCCCGCTGCTGAAAAACAAGCCGGAACTCGTGGCGAAAGCGCGCCAAGTGTACGACACGCTGAAGCGGCAGATGAGTTGTTTCTACGACGACGGCGGCAACATCGGTCGCCGCTACGCGCGGCAGGATGAGGCGGGGACGCCGTTCTGCGTGACGATCGACTTCGACACGATCGGCGAAAATGGTCCCGACCTGCTGGACACCGTGACACTGCGCCATCGCGATAATGGACGGCAGGAGCGGGTGAAAATCGGGGAGTTGCCGGGCATTCTTCTGCCGCAGGTGGCGTAATGCGCGGTGGCTTGCCGCTCCAGCGGCGAGCGGGGAAAGCGGGTGGAAACCCGCCACTTCTCCTGCTCGCCGCTGAAGCGGCAAGCCACTTATTCCTCGAAGGCGCCGACGGCTTTCATCCCGTCGCGGCTTAACTCGAAGACTTCCGTGCTTACCGGAAACGCCGTTGCGCGGTACGCGGCGAAGATCATCGGCGCGTATTCCTGATAGTTGCTGGCGAGCGCGGGGAAGACGTAGGCGGTCGAGCGGTTCGGGATCACGACGAGCACCTTCTTGCCGAGCGTGTTGGCGAAGAGATCGAGAAATTTCGGCGCGAGGACCGCGCTCGCAACGAGTCCGTGCGGCGAATGCACCGTGGCGTGGACGATCACCTTTTTCTTGTCGCGCACGTACTCCGTCTTCACGACCTTGAGTTCCGCTTCCGCATTCGCCTGCGTCTGCGCGGCGAACGCCGCCCAGTCGAGTTTCAGCGCGTCGAATTGCGCGCGGCTCAGGTAGCTCACTTCGGATTCCCCCATCGTCGCCGCGACCAGTTCCGTCTTCTCCGCCGCCGCAATCGCCGCGCTCACCGGCGCTTTCATAAATTTCGGCTCGATCAAAACGAACAGCTTCCCCGGCTCTTGCGCCCCCGCACACGAAAGCGCGAGCAGCAGCAGCGCAATCTGAAATCTAAAATCTGAAATCTGAAATCCCGCCTTCCCTCCCGCGCGCGTCCCTTTTATGTAACCGCCATGATTACCTTTCTCGAAGGCGTGCTCGCCGAGTCGATGCCGACGCATGTGGTCGTGGCTGTGCATGGGGTCGGTTATCATGTCGCGATTCCGCTTTCGAGTTACGACAGGCTCCCGGCGGTCGGGCAGCAGATCAAGATTTTAACGCATCTCCAAGTCCGCGAGGATGCGCACATTCTCTACGGATTTTGCAGCGCGGCGGAGCGCGATCTCTTCCGCCTGCTCGTCGCGAACGTCAGCGGCATTGGCCCGCGCACCGCGCTCGATGTGCTCAGCGGGACGAGCGTGACGAGCTTCAAGGCCGCCGTGGTGAGCGGCGACATCGCCTCGCTTTCGCGGATCAAAGGCATCGGGAAAAAAACGGCGGAGCGCATCGTGGTGGAACTCAAGGACAAGGTGGGCGTCGCCGCCGCGTGGGAAGCCGCGAGCGCCGCGCACGCGCCGACGCCGCAGGAGGCGCAGATCAACGACGCCGTGCTCGCGCTCATCTCGCTCGGCTACAAACAGGCCGACGCGCACAAGGCGGTGAAGACCGCGCAGGAAAAAGGCGGCGGGGCGCTGGGCGTGGAAGACCTCGTGCGCGCGGCGTTGAAGCAGTTGATCTAAATGACGCCGCTCGAAAAAGTCGCCGCCATCCGCGCCGCCATGCCTGCGGAAGGTCT
Source organism: Chthoniobacteraceae bacterium (assembly GCA_043776145.1). Taxonomy (GTDB): domain Bacteria; phylum Verrucomicrobiota; class Verrucomicrobiia; order Chthoniobacterales; family Chthoniobacteraceae; genus JANLQB01. The sequence goes on along the minus strand of JAYVRQ010000098.1, from coordinate 25,897 downwards.
GTTTGCGGACAAGGACTGGCTCACATCGCCCGAGCCATTTTCCATCGACGCCGCGTTCGCGGAGGAACTCGAAAAGCTCGGCTACCGGCTCCAGCTCTTCAATCGCGCCTGCAACCTTCTTTACCAGCAAAGCATCGCCGGCAAGCAGCCCGCGTGGGTCGCCGATTATCTCGACCGCGGAAAGCCGCCGGAGCTCATCGAGTTCTCGCGCCGCAAAGAATTGCGCGACGACCTGCCGCGCGTCATCCGCCCCGATCTCATCCTCACCGACGAAGGCTTCATCATCGCCGAACTCGACACCGTGCCCGGTGGCATCGGCCTCACGCACTGGCTGAACGCGACCTACGCCCCGCTCGGCCACGACATCCTCGGCGGCGCGGGCGGAATGCTCGATGGCTTCCTGGAAATTTTGGGCGGCAGCGCGGACATCCTCATTTCCGAAGAAGCCGCGACCTACCGCCCCGAGATGGAATACCTCGCCCGACTCAGCGACGGCGCGCTGCGTGTCGGCAATGGGCAATGGGCAATGGGCAATGGAAAAACTCTCTACCGCTTCTTCGAGCTGTTCGACCTCCCCAACATCCCCGAGGCCCGCGCCATCCTGGACGCCACCGCCTCCGGCCAGGTCGCCATCACGCCGCCGATCAAACCTTACCTGGAAGAAAAGCTCTGGTTCGCACTTTTCTGGATGCGGCCGCTGCGCGAATTCTGGCGGCGAGAACTCAGCGAGCGGCATTTTCTCAAACTCCAGCAGGTCATCCCGTACACCTGGATTCTCGACCCTGCGCCGCTCCCGCAACACGCCGTCATTCCCGGTTTGGAAATCCACGACTGGAACGAAGTCATGCGCTTTTCCCAAAAGCAGCGCGACCTCATTTTGAAAATCAGCGGCTTCTCCGAAATCGGCTGGGGCAGCCGCAGCGTCACGCTCGGCAGCGACGCGCCGCAGGCGGAATGGCAGGCCGCGATCCAGCGCGGGCTCGATGAATTCCCGCATCACCCGTGGATCCTCCAGCGATTCCACAAAGGCCGCATCGTTGGGCAGCCGTATCTCGATCCGGCGACCGGTGCGATCGCCGACCTGCGCGGGCGCGTCCGGCTTTGCCCATACTATTTCGTCCACGAAAACCGCACGCATCTCGGCGGCGCGCTCGCCACCATCGCGCCCGCGGACAAAAAGCTCCTGCATGGAATGAAGGACGCGATCCTCGCGCCGACCGCCGTGGCGTAGCTGCGCGTGCCCAAGGAGCGGTGGTTTCCCAACCACCGATTCCCACGCCCGCGAAGCGCCACACTTCCCCGGTGCGCGCGGCTCACTTTCCCCGCGCGCGGTGATATTAGTCGCTTCGCGGGCCGGTGGTTCGGCGCTTGGGAAAGACGCCGCTCCTTGTCTGCTACTGCATCACTTGCAGCCGCAGGTAGCGGACGGGATGCGCGGGATCGTTCACGGGATACAGGTCGATGACGGTCACGGTGCGGGTGTTGCCGGTGCCGGTTTCGGTGATGGTGGCTCCGGCGTCGAGCAGGGTGAATGGGTTGCCGTTGAGGCTGCGGGCGAGGTTCGACCACGGGCCGCCGGGGGAGTCGGCAGCTTGGGCGGTGAGGGTGATGTCGTTGCGGTCGAGGTAGCGAGTCAGGGTGATTTGCAGGCGGTTCGTCGCGCTGATTCCGGGCTGCGGGAGAATGCCGACGCCGGTGGTCCCGCCGATGGGGTCGCCGCCGAGCGCGTATTCCAGGAAGTTGACAATCCCGTTGCCGTTCGGATCGGCGATGTTGGCGGCGTTGCCGGTGTTGGCGGGGGTGCCGAAGTATTGCTGTCTCCACGCCTCCAGCCGGGTCTGGCCCGTGCCGGTCAGCGCGATGGCGAAGGGCGCTTCGTCCGCGTCGTTGCTGGCGAGATGCAGCACGGCGCCGCGCACGCCGGTCGCGCCCGGCGTGAAGCGCACGGTAAAGACGGTGGTGCCGCCCGCTGCCACCAGCGCCGCCGGGCTCGCGATCACCGTAAAGTCGCCCGGCGTGGCACCACCCATCGAGATGCCCAGGCCGGTGAGATTGGCGGCCCCGATGTTCCGCACCGTGAAAGTCACGTCGATGTTCGCGCCCACCAGTCTCGCGCCGAAATCCACCGTGCCGGTTCCGGTCGTCAGGTTCGTGCCAGCCGGCTGCTCGACGACGATTTCAGGCGCGTAAAGCGCGAGGCCGTTCAAGCCTTTGTTGTAAACCGTCTTGATCTCTTCGTCGCGGAACCAGCGCTGGGCGACGACGACTTCATCGAGAAGGCCGTCCCAATTCCTTGAACCGATGGAGTAGTGCCGACCGAGGAAAAAATCGGTGGTTGTGTTCTTCATTCCGGCTGTTTGGGAATTGGAATCCTCCCTGCTGGAATTGATCCAAAGCGACTTGGTAGCTTCATCTCGGACACCAACCACATGCTGCCATGCCCCGACAGTCGCCAAAGTGGTGGAGACGACAGATGAACCATAAATATCCATGGAATAGGCGCTGCCCACCAAAGTATTCAGGTTGTAGCCCTCGTTGTTCCCATTCTTGTCCAAGAAAGTCAGCGCCGATGTTGACTCGGGCTTTACCCACGCCATCACGGTAATATCCTGCGTAATGTCTAATCCGGTTTGCACCGCGTCGGCAATGCTCAGGTATTGACTATTGTCTTTTTCAAAGTCCGCCGCCTTCCCCACCACACCCACCGCACTGCCGACGCCGTTGTTGGACGTGAGGTGATTGGCACCGAGGCCGTCCATCCGCGTGCCGCTGGTTTCGTCCAGGCTCCAGTAGGAAACAATCCCGGAGCGTTGCAGCGGCAGGCCGGTGGCGAGGGCTTTGATCTCGGCAGCGGTCAGCACGTAATTCCAAACAGCCAGATCACTGGCACCACCCGAGTAATAGTCAGCACCACTCACGGCACCGGAGTTCACGCCGACCGTGAAGCGACTGCCAATGGTATTTCCAATCCCAGCGGCGTGCGGCGTTGTTGCCACAAGCTTTCCGTCCACATAAAGGCGCACCTGATTGGCTACCGGGTCGTGAACGCCCAGCAAGTGGCTCCATGTTCCCACGGGGACTGCATTCGCACTGGATTGAGCCGAGCCAAAGCTGCCTCCCCGACCCACGAAAAATTCTGCCGAGCCGTTTGCGTGGAGGGCTATTTCGTATCCATTTGGGTCAGCGTTGTTAAGCACCTTGGCGACCACTCCGATAGTCGAGAGCGACAGGCTTGCTGGCTTCACCCACACGGAAACGGTGAGCGGCGCTTCCTGGGAATCGAAGGTCAGGTTCGTTTCCTGATTGTCCTCGATCACGAGATAATCCCCGCTGAAGGAGGCTCCGGCTCCTTCCATAAAGCCACCGGATGCGCCCACCGCGTTGATGTCGGTAAGGTCCAAGCTATTGGAGTTCGCTGCATCGGTGATGTTCGTCGATCCATCCGGGCCGTCGAAGTGCAGGAGCAGCGAGGTGTTGGCATCGGTGACAAACGGAGCCGCGGGCGGGGTGAAGTTGGCGGTGTAGCGGGCAACTCCCTTGCTGATTCTCAGTTCGTCCATCCACCCGTTCACAAAGAGGTTCGCGTCCGCTGCACCCATGTCCACTTCGTTAGTGAACGTGGGACAGGCAGGAGCGTAATTCGCTCCCGAACCCCTCAACTGACCATCCCGGTAAACCTTCCATGAACTGCCATTACGAACGAATGCGACATGATACCAGACGTTCGCCGATAGAGCGTCAGGTTCCTGAATGTTGACCTGAATGACATTGCTGTCCTTTAAGGCAAAATACCACTGCTCGGCGGCCCTCCCGCAGATGATATACTTAAAAGTGTTCGACCCGCGATCAACCATTACCGCATACTGACTGCCAGTTGAGGCGGCGAAGCGAATCCAGAACTCGATGGTGAAATCGCTGGCCCCGAAGTTGAAGCCATCGGCCATCGGCGTGCGCAGATAGTCGGTGGAGCCGTTGAGTTGCAGCCCCCCGCCGCCAAACTTGGACTGCCCTGTGTCAACCTGCGCCGAACCTGCCACCGTGATCGGATGCGGCCCAAGGATGGAGCTATGGCGAGTGCCGCCAACTTCGTTCAGCTTCCACCAAGCCGTCGGCTGGGTGGAGACATTCCCTGGCCGGTAGGTCAACGTTTGCAGGTCGGTTCCGAGGGCGAGGGATTTGACTTCGATCGGCGTCAGCGCGCGGTTCCAAATGGCAGCATCTTTCATCAGGCCATCGAATGGCTGAAGGCCGTTCGAGTTCCGTCCAATATTAAGTGCGTCAGTAACATTGGTAGGAGACACTGTTGAGGTAAAGGTCTGAACCAAATTCCCGTTGTGGTAGATGCTCACAACATTATTTGGATCATCGAATACTACGGCGAGGTGTTGCCATTTTCCCGCGTCCTCCAGGAGAGGTGAGGTTGTTGCGTACTCGGAGGCATCCACATATGCTCTAAATGGACCTGCGGCACTGACAGCGTAGCCATTTCCAAAGGCACCTCCCTTGGATATGAGGTACCCAGTGGTGTTTAGACTTTCTGGCTTGATCCAGACTGCAAAAGAATATGACGAGGTTATCCCTAGCCCTGTCTGAGCCGCATTTGTGATCGAAAGGTACGCAGAGTTATCCTTTTCAAAATCGGCGCTTCGCTCGCCGGTACCCCAATAGTCATCCGCCACACTGCCGACAGTGTTGTTGTCGGTGAGATGGTTGCCCTTGCCCGACGAATCCGCGCGCGAGCCAGCGGCTTCATCCAGCTTCCACCACGCTTGCAATCCGACCGGGAAGTTACCCGGACGAACGAGAGTGGAAAGAGTGCCACTCCCCGCGAAGGCGATGTCGAATGGGTTCTCGTCGGCGTCGTTGCTGGCGATTTGGAGCGCGGCGCTGCGGGCACCGACGGCACCGGGCGTGAACCTCACCGTGAACGTGGTGCTTCCTCCGGGAATCACGGGCGCAGTCGGATTGGCGGCGACGCTGAAATCACCCGCATTCGCTCCCGTGATCGCGATGCCCAAGCCGGTGAGATTCGCGGTACCAGTGTTCCGAACGGTGAACGTCAGGTCGGCATTCCCTCCGACCAGCGCAGTGCCGAAGTCCACGATGCCGATGCCATCCAGCAGGTTCGTTCCGGCAGGGCGTTCGACGGCGATCTCTGGAAGAGTATCGTTGTCCGCCTCGGTGGCCGTAACCGTTTGAATGGCTAGTCCGGCAGAAGACACCGTGAAGACGGCCTGACCGTTGGCACCGTCGGCATCCTCTGCCGCGCCCAAAGTTACCATTTTGGGTGTGCTCCAATCTGCGGCGGTAAAGGTCAGGCTCGAACCCGTGATGATACCCAGGTCGGCGTCGCCACTGCTTCGGATCGTGGTGACCGAGACATTGCCCAAGGGCTGGGCGGCCAGATTCACGGCAAAGCTGTTCGTGCCGCCCTCATTCACCGTGAGTGCGGAGGGTGAAACGACGAGACTCTGAATATCGTTATCGGTGATCGCCACACTGACCGATGCAATGGCGATGCCGTTGTAGCTGGCATCGGCACTCGCTGCCGTGTGGTTGATCGTTCCTGTGTGCGGACCTTCGGACACGTTGTCGTTGAATGCCGTGACCGTGATCATCTGCGGGGTATGCCAGTTCAAGGTTGTGAAGGTCAGGCTCAACGGGGATACGGTCACCTGGCTGCCACTGTTCAGGTTAATCGTCACGCTCTGCGTTGGCTGCGCATTCAACCGGACGGTGTAGGTGTCGGTGGCTCCACCCTCGGTCACCGCCGTCGATCCGCCGCTCTCAGCAATCGTTACTCCAGGAGAAGGAACCTGCCCGGTGCCCGTGAGCGAGACGTCGAATGGATTACCGTTCGCAGCATCGTGGGTAAGATGGAGAACCGCGTTGCGCAGGCCAGAGGACGCCGGACTGAAAGTTACATTAAAGGTCGTGCTCCCGCCGGGAGCGAGCGTGGTGCTGGCAAGAGACGACACCGCAAAATCCCCCGCGCTGGCACCGTCCACACTGATTGCCAAACCCGTGAGACTGGATGCGCCGGTGCTCCGAATGGTGAAGGTCCGTTGGATACCAAACCCGATCAACTCGGCCTCGAAATCCACGGCTCCAACGCCGTCGCTCAGGATGTTACCCGCCGGTTGCTCGACCGAGATGCCTGGAAACAGCACCCGGCCTGCGAGATTCGGGTTAAGGCTTCCCGCAACCGTTCCAGCCAGCAATTTCACAGTGCCACCATTCACGGTGTTCCCGATCCCGTCTTCAAATCCGCCGAGATTCCGCACAACCGCGCCGGGCGAAATAATAACGGAAGGCGCATTCAACCCGATGCCTCCGCCAGCACCAAAGCCTGCATTGAGCGAAGCGAAACCACCACCGTCTGCCAGGAGCTTCCCGTTTGCCGCAATTTGGATTTGGCCCGTCGCAACGAGAGTAATCATCCCGCCGCCCGCACCGCCGCCACCTCCGCCGCCACCGCCAGCATACCCTCCACCGGCGGCCCCGCCGCCTCCACTCGCGCCGCCGTGACCTCCGGTGCCGGCGTAAAAATTGTTTAATGAAGTCCCGGCATTTCCTCCGCTTCCACCACCGCCCCCGCTGCCTCGAAAAAGCTCAAATCCTGTCGAACTATCGCCGTTCGTTCCGGCAGATGCGTAGCCTCCGCGTGAACCGCCGCCTGCACCTCCGAAGAGGCCGCCGCCCGCACCACCGCCTCCACCCGCGAAAGATACATTCGGTGATCCTCCGGCACCTCCGGCGCCGCCCCCGCTGCCTGCAACCCCGCCAAACCCGCCACCCTTGCCCCCAGCGCCACCGTTTCCAGAACCCCCGCCGCCACGGAAACCTCCGGTGCCGCTCGTTTCCAAACCGACGCCAGTCGAACCTCCTCCTCCCGGACCCACACCATAGTAACTGGTGGCCGCTCCGCCTCCCCCGCCACCTCCGCCGTAGCCTTTTGCGGAGGCTTCAACCGTTCCGTCGATGACGATTGAGTTTGCAGAAATTCGCAAGCTGCCGCTCGAATTTCCGTCGCCCGAGACACCGGGCGACTCGAGTGCATGATCCGCTGGGGCTGCCCGACCATCGAATGGATCGAGCGTCACATCATGGATCGTGACATCGCGCCCGCTAAAATCATAGTTTCCACTGACAACACCGGCAAGGACTGCGGTTACCCCAATGTCATTGTCAGCTTCTGTGGCGGTAACAGATGCACTCGGATAGTTGCTTGCCGAGACTTGAAATAGCGCCTGCCCGTTAAGTCCATCGTCATCTTCCGCTGCGGCAATGGTTATGTTCTGGGGAATATTCCAGCTTGCCGGGCTGAAGCCAAGACTAGCTCCCGAAATGACGGTTAAGTGGGGGTCGCCGCTTGTTTGCGCTGTGGTTACTGTGACGTTTCCCGTGGGTGGACCTCCCAGCCGAACCGTAAAAGTGGATGTCGCACCTTCGTTCACAACGAGTGAGTTCGATGAGACGATCAGGCTTTGAGGATCTGTGGGCGTAATCGTGGCAGTGTGGCTGGTGATGGCACCCAAAGTGGCATTATTGGGAGTGCCGAGAGCGACGACAACGGTTTCGTTAGGCTCGTTCACGTTGTCTTCGATAACGGTGATGGTGACCGTTCCCGTGGTGGCCCCGGCGGGAATCGAGATCGGACTGGATGAGATCGTGAAATCCACGGTGTTTGTCGCGCTGCCGCTGACGGTGAAAGGCACGGTGGTTAGCAAGCCGGAGACGGCGGATAATTGCGCGGTGATCGTCATGGTGCCGACGCTCTCCGCTCCGTTCTGACTGGCGCTCGTGAACTGGACGGTCGGCAGCGGATCGTTGTCGGTCACATTCAGCGTGTCGCTCCCGCTCGTGAAGCCTGCGGCGGAGGCGGTGATGGTCACGGTCTGCGTGCCATCGGCGATGGCGTCATCGACCGCCGCGAGATCGACCGTCACCGAAGTCTGCCCCGCGAGGATGGTGGCGGTGAGCGGCACGGTCGCCTCGGTCGTGTCGCTGCTGCTGAGGTTCACGATTTGTGCGGCGGCGGTCTCGGTGTTGCGCGTGATGACCACGGTCGTTGCCGCAGCCCCGGCGTTTTCCGCCACCGAAAGTGCGACGACATTGAGTGACAGGATCGGCGTCTCGTTATCCGTGACATCCACTGTGTCGCTGCCGCTGGCCAAGCCCGCGGCGGACGCGGTGATCGTGACCGTCTGCGTGCCATCGGCCACGAGGTCATCGACCGCTGCGAGGTTCACAGTCACCGAAGTCTGCCCCGCGAGGATGGTGGCGGTGAGCGGCAGCGTCGCCTCGGTCGTGTCGCTGCTGCTCAGGTTCACCGTCAGCGCGCTGGCCGTGTCCGTGTTGCGCGAGATGACCACCGTTGTCGCCGCCGCCCCGGCGTTCTCCACCACCGAGAGCGCCACGACATTCACCGTCAAAGTCGGCGGAGGATTCACCGTCAAAATGCCAGTGCCCGTCACGCTCTGGCCGTCGGGATTGGTGATGGTGACATTTTTCGCGCCCGCCGTCGCGCCGGTGGTGGTGAGGTTCAAGGTCACCGATGTGGGACTGGTGTAAGTCACGCTGTTGACCACGACGCCGCCGCTCACGGAAGCCGCGATGTGATTGAAAGGCAGCGCGGGCGAAGCGAGGTTCGCGCCGGGATCGAAAAAGCCGGAACCGGAAACCGGCACGCCGGTGACGACCACGTTCACGCCGCTTTGCGAGATCGGCACATTCGACGGGCTGCAAGAGGATGGTGTGGCGGGCGGTGGCGCGGCCAGTTTCACCACACGCAAGCCATAGGAATCGGTCGCGTCGCAAAACTCCTGAATCGTCCACATCGTCATGTCGTCATTCGGATCGAGACTGGTAAGGGAATAGTCGCCCCAGCGGCGGCCACTGGTGCCACCCGCATCGGCCGGGGGATTGTAAGCGGTGGCGCTGGAGGTGTAGTCCACTGGCGTTTGCATCGTCCCCGACGGGTCTCCGAAAAGCCGGCCCACGGTGCCCGCGTTAATGCGGTTGGCCGCGCCCGCGGTGCTGAATCCCATGGCCACATGGCCTTGTCCGGAAACCGCGATCGACGGTATCCAGAAAAATTTTGGACTGGTCGCGGCTGGATCGAAAACGGTCCCCGATTGAACGACGCTCGGAGTGCCGCCGAGGTTCTGCAGTTCGTACCAACGCGAGCCATCGCGACCTCCGGTGGTGCTGGCCACACCCGAAGAGTTGACCTGGATATTGTGCGCGGTCCAAAGTCGGTCGTTCCGAATTTGTGCCGCAAAAAGCCGGTCATCCGAAGCATCCAGTTGTCCGTTCGTGCCGCCACTGTTTCCCAAGTGTGGCACTTTGATGGGATTCTGCGTCGTCGAAACACTGATGGCGATATTGGCCGATACGGTGGGTGCGCCTCCCGGATTGCTCACCCGGCGCACGATCAATCTGCCGTAAAAGGCATTGGAAACGCCAATGAAGTATCCCTGCGTCGCGGCAGCATCGAAGTTATCGACGCCTTGTGGGGAATAAGGGCCGTCGGCACTCACAGTCGGCACCAACCCGCGAAAGGCGGTAACGACAATGGGGCCCGCACCGAGAATCGAGCTTTTGCGCACTACGAACCCCGAGGCGCCGGTTCGCGGATCGGTTTCACTGGGTCCGAACACGTTGTCGCCGATGTAGAGCGCATTGTTGTCGATGCCCAGGGTCGGATAATCCGCGAAGTTTCCCGTGTCGCCCGCTGGCGCGACGGTGTCGTGTTGGAAAAAGAAAAAGGTGAACGACGAGGCGTTCGTGATCGTGCTGCCACTGCTGACGGCGATGAGCACGCGATTGGGGGCGGTCGTGAAGGGACTCGTGCTGACGTAAGGCACGTCGATGATGGTCACGATCCAGCGTCCGCTGAGCCGGTCGTAGCGGACGCGCGGGTCGGTCGTGAAATTGCCAATGATCGCGCCGCCAATCGGAGTCATCACAGAACTGAAGAACGTGTTCATGCTCACATTCAGAGTCCCGTCCGCAGTACCGGTGCTTTTGTCGAATGTGCGGATAAGTTTGTTGATCGCGACGACAAATTGCGTCGGTCCAACAGCACCCATTGTATCCGGCGGAAGCGCCGAATCGGCGAGCGTGGCGCCAGTGAAGCTCGACCCCACGATTTGCGGAGCCGGAGGGACATATTGTTGGACGGCCAACGTGCGCTGGGAAACCTGCGGGGTGGCGGTCGGCGAGTCCGGGTTCTGCGGCAAGTTGGGCCGGTCCCGAAGCCGCAACGGCATGAGGTCCGCAGACCGTGACCCGCGAGCTTCGGTCTTTCGTTCGCGAGCCATGATGTTCGCGACCGTCTCGTGGATGCCTGCCTTTCCTGTCCACGGAGTGATTGCGGGATTTCCCTGCGTCGCGACCGGGGCGGGCGTCGAGATCGGCGACGGTGGGCGCTTGAGCTTCGGGTCCGCCGCATGGGTTCCGCTGCACACCAGCAGACAGGCGGCAGCGGTAGCCAAGTATCCTAGAATACCTTCACCAAAAGCCTTGGAACTCGGCCGACTTGGTGCATGGGTGCAATTGGGAAGCGAGCGGGAAGCGAGCGGGAAGCGAGCGGGAAGCGAGCGGGAAGCGAGCGGGAAGGAAGGATTTCATGGCGAGAGGGAATTTGGAGGGAAAATCAATCCGCAGGTCGCACTGAACACTCGCCGGCCGGCAGAATGAAAGTTTTGGTATAGAAGTTTTTGGCTGGAAGCACCGCTTTCAGTCAAGCGCGTTTTTTTGAGGGTGTCCCGGCCCGGTGTGATGGCAAGTGGAACCCGTGCGCAGGGGCAGCCCGGCAGCTCATGCGGCCCTCCGCATGAATCGACCCATCGCGCGCAGCGTCAAACTTCCCGGTGCGCTCCATTGAGAGTGGCGCTCCGCGCGTTGTGGGATTCACGCGGAGGGCCGCGTGAGCAACTATCTGCCACCCGCATTTTTCCAAACACGAAACCTCGTTCCGCCCGTTGACAATCACCGCAAGCCTTCTTACAAAAGGCGTCCCACTCGTGAGCACACCATCCATCGACCTCTCCGACTCGGCGCCTTCACCCACCGCAACCGCAGGAAGGGCCGACCTGCGACCGCAGCACATCCGCGACGCCGTCATCCGGCTCGCGGGAAATTCGCAGGACGGCATTCAGAGCGCGGGCGCATTTCTCGCGCGGCTCGCGGGTCGCAGTGCGCAGGATGTGATGACTTACATGACGATCCCGTCCACGATCTCGGGCGGGCCGTCCATTTTCCAAGTGCGCATCGGCACCGGCGAAGTCGTCTCGGCGGGCGATGAGGCGGATTTCCTCGTGGCCTTTTACCAGCACAGCTACGACGACCACATCGGCTTTTTGAAAGAGGGCGGCGTGCTGCTTTACGACAGCGATCATGTGGAGCCGAATCTCGACGACAAACGCTTCGTCTATGTCGGCATCCCGATCACCGGGCTCACCGTGGAGGCGCTCGGCGGGACGGCGAAGGACAAGGGAAAAAACATTTTCGTCCTCGGGCTGATCTCGAAAGTGTTCGGCCTCGATGTGGATAAACTCAAAGGTCTGATCCGCGAAAAATTTCGCGGGAAGGACGAGAGCATCGTCAATACGGCAATCATGGCGTTCTCGGCGGGCTACTCGTATCCCGTGGGGAATGTGCTCTCGACGCTGTATCACTTCGAGCCGAGCGAAGCGTCGGCGTCCGGTCGCGCGCAAATCACGATGGATGGGAACCAGGCGCTCGCGTACGGGCTCATCGCGGGCGGCGTCCGCTACGGCGCCGGGTATCCGATTACGCCGTGGTCGTCGGTCATGGAAATTTTGCGCTCGGAGTTTCCGAAATACGGCGGGCTCTTTGTGCAGTGCGAAGACGAACTCGGCGCAGTCTCGATGGCGCTCGGATTTTCCTACTCGGGAAATCTCGCGATCACCGGCAGCGCGGGGCCGGGTATTTCGTTGAAGGCGGAAGCGATCGGCTGGGCGACGATGGCGGAAATCCCGCTCATCGTTATCAATGTGCAGCGCGGCGGACCGAGCACCGGCCTTCCCACGAATGTCGAGCAGAGCGATCTGTACCAGGCGATCTTCGGTGGACACGGCGACAGCCCGCGCGTGGTGCTCGCAGCCTCCACGGTCGAGGATTGTTTTTACACTGCCATCGAGGCCACAAAGATCGCGCGCCGTTTCAGCACGCCCGTTTTCATCCTCAGCGACTCCTCGCTCGCCACGCGCATCGAGGCGTTCGACGAGCCCGATCTGCCGAAACTGATGATCGATCCGAAGCCCGATCTCACCCCGCGCCAGCCCGGCTTCCTGCCCTATCCGCTCGATGCCATCACGCAGCACGCGCCGCCCGGCACGCGGATGCTCGATGGAAAATACCCCGTCGTCACCGGCCTCGAACACGACCAGTTCGGCCACCCGACCGGCAGCGCAAAACTGCATCTCGGCATGACCGCCAAGCGCCGCAAAAAACTCCAGCTTCTCGCCGACGAACTGCCCGTGCCCGAAGTCTTCGGCGACGAATCCGGCGAGGCGCTGCTCATCGGCTGGGGCTCGACCTACGGCCCCATCCACGAAGCCGTCGCCACCGCCAGCGCGCGCGGCGAAAGCATTTCCGCGATCCATCTCCGCCACATCAACCCGCTCCCAAACGGTCTCGAAAAAATCTTCGCGAAATTCAAACGCATTGTCGTCGTCGAGATGAATGACGAAGGCATCTACGGCTACGGCCAGCTCGCGATGATCCTGCGCGCACGCTATTGCGATTCGAAAATCAAGAGCCTTACCAAGACGGACGGCCTCAGCTACCGCGTCCGCGAAATCCTCGAAGGAGTCCTTAAAATCAAATGAGCCCCGAAACCCTCACCGTCCCCGCTCCCGCCGAACGCGAGAAGCTCACGAAAAAAGCCATCACCGCCGACCACCCGACGTGGTGCCCCGGCTGCGGCGATTTCGCCGTGCTCGCCGCATATTACAAGGTGCTCGAAAGGCGCAACCTCCCCCACGAAAACATCGTCACGCTCGCGGGCATCGGCTGCTCGTCGCGCTTTCCGTATTTCGTGAACACCCACGGCGGCCACTTCATCCACGGTCGCGCCGTGCCGCTCGCGTCGGGCGTCTCGCTCGCGCGGCCCGATTTGCATGTGTTCCTTTTCGGCGGCGACGGCGACGCCTTTTCCATCGGCGGAAATCATCTCGAACACGGCGCGCGCAAAAACATCAATCTCACCTACGTCATCATGGACAACTTCGTCTATGGCCTGACGAAAAAGCAGACCTCGCCCACGTCGCCCATCGGTTTCAAATCGAAGACCGATCCGACCGGCGCGATCGACCAGCCGGTGAACCCGATCAAAAAACTCCTCGCCGCCGGCGCGACTTTCATCGGGCGCACCCACGCGACGCAGGTGAATCACATGATCGCCATGATCGAGCGCGCGATGGACCACGAAGGTTTTTCCGTCATCGAGTGCCTCTCCGAATGCGTCGAATTTTACCCCGGCGTTTTCGATGCCGGCAATCCGCGCAAAGGCGGAGCCTTCAACATCATCGACGAAAAAAAGTGGGATCACACCCCCGAGGACGAAGCACGCCACGACGTGACCGACGAACTCGCGGCCTACAAACTGGCCGGACTCCCCTTCCCCGGACTCTTCGGAGTCTTCTACGAATCCGACCGGCCAACAAAAAACACACTCGAAAAGAAATGGATCGAATCCAGCCGGGCGAAGGTCGGCGAAGCCAGTGACCCTGATCTTCTGCAAAAGACTTTCGATCGGATGAAGTAGCGCCCGCGCCGGTTCCCGTGGCAGTTCGCTTCGCCGCGCAGGCGCGGGGATGTGATTGAAAGTGGAACCATCCCGCAAGTGCCTGCGAAGCGTCCCGGAGGGACATCAGAAATTAGCCGGGGGTGACGCTGCGGAACCCCCGGACCTTCGCATCATCTGCGCTGCGCCCCGAAGGTGGCGCGAGAAAGCAGGCCGAGTATTTCTCGCGCCGCCTTCGGGGCGTGTTCCGTTTTCAAAAAGAACCGGGGGTTCCGCTCGCTGCTCGCTCCACCCCCGGCTAATTTCTCATATCCCTCCGGGACGCTCAGCAGGCACTTGCGGGATGGTTCCCCTTTTAATCACACCCGGCGCAGCGCATGTGCAAACTCACGCAACACCCGGCACGAGGGCTGCTTTTTGAGGAAGCTAACAACTCAAAAATATATGCCTGGCATTCAACTATCCGGTTTGGCCTCGGGCCTCGATTGGCGGAGCCTGGTCGATAAACTCATGGAGTCCGAGCGGATTCCCCAGACCCGGCTCCGGTCGGAAAAAGCACTCGGCGCGCAGAGAAGCAGCGCGCTGACAAATCTGAATACGCAACTCACCGCGCTCCGCGATTCCATCAAGGCGCTCTCGGGAAATGCAGGGAATGTTTTCTCCGACCGCGCGGCCAAGCTGACGAGCGCGACGAGCACCTGGCTGGCGAGCGCGGGCACGGATGCGGAAACGGGGAGCTATCAAATCCAGGTAACGCAGCTCGCGACGAAAGCGCAGCGTGTCGGCGCGGTGGATGCCGGCTCGGCCTTGAGCGCGACTTCGGATGTGAGCGGGCTGACGGTGGGCACGCTGCCCATTGGCACGACGATCACGGCGGGGGATTTCACGGTGAACGGCGCGCGCATCACGGTGGCGGCGACCGATTCGCTGCAGGCGGTCTTCGATCAAATCTCGACGAAGACCGGCGGCGCGGTGACGGCAAGCTACGATCCCGGCACGGACAAAGTGCGGCTGAACAGCACGGGCGAAATCGTGCTCGGCAGCGCAAATGACAAAAGTAATTTCCTCGGCGCGCTCCAGCTTTACAACAACGGCACGGGCAATGTGCTTTCGCCAAAGGCGCTCGGCGTGGTCTCAATCGGCGCGGCCATCGCGAATGCCAATCTGCGCACGGCGGTGACGGCGGTGGATGGCGCGGGCGCGGGCTCGTTTTCGATCAACGGCGTCAGCATCGCTTTCAACAAGAACACGGACAGCGTGCAGACCGTGCTCGGTCGCATCAACGCTTCCGACGCGGGCGTGACGGCGTCTTTCGACAAGGTGAACGATCGCTTTACGCTGGCAAACAAGAGCGAGGGTGATGTCGGCATCTCGGTGAGCGAGGACGCGGGCGGACTGCTCGCGGCGCTCGGCTTGAACGGGACGGCGACGCTGGCGCGCGGGAAAAATGCGGAGTTCAAAGTGAACGGCGGGGCGACGCTCATCAGCACGAGCAACACGCTCGACGCGACTTCACACGGCATCGCGGGGCTCTCGGTCACGGCGAATACTGAGACGACCGAGACGGTGAACGTCGGCAGCGACACGGCGGGGGCGCGCAAGAAGATCGAAGACTTCATCACGAAGTACAACGCGGTGCAGACCTACATCGAGGCGCAGACGAAAACGACGACCAGCGGCAATGGAGTTGTGACCGCCTCGACGCTTTCGGGAAATCAGGAAGTCTCCGGCATCGCCTCGCAACTGCGCGCCAATGTTTTCAACGCCGTGCCCGGACTCACCGGAACGATCCAGCGACTGGAGGCGATCGGCATCGACTTCAAGAGCGGCGGCTCGCAGCTCGAGATCAAGGACGGCGCGAAACTCGACACCTCCCTGGCGACGCGCGGCGCGGAAGTGCGGACGCTTTTCAGCAGCTCCTCGACCGGACTCGTCGCGCGGCTGGACAGCTATCTAGAAAAGGTGACGGGAACGACGGGAACGCTGACGACGCAGACGGAAACATTCTCGAAGCAGTCGAAAAGCATCGACGACCAAATCGCCAGCATGGAGCGGCGGCTGACGCAGCAACGCTCGCAACTCGAACAGAGTTTCATTAGCATGGAAATCGCGCAGTCGCGGATGCAAAGCCAGCTCTCGGCCTTGACCAACGCTTTCGGAACGACATCGAAATGAAGCGGCCTGGCGTCCTGCACGCGCTGGCCGGTGTCCTCGCTCTTTTTTGCGGTGGCTGCGAGACGCTGAAGCTGGCGGTCGCGCCCGCGCCTCCGCCTCCGCCGCTTCCGAACTATTTCTCACCCGCGACGTCCGGCGAACAGTTGCGCCGCGTCGCGCTGCTGCCGCTCCACAGCGACGCGTATCCCGATCAATACATGCGCCGACTTGATGCCACATTTTACGCCGAACTGACCAAGAAGGCGCTCTTTGAAGTGGTGCCCGTGAGCCGCGCCGAACTAGAAGCGATCTTCGGCGAGCGGCAGTTTTCCTCGACGGAGGAACTGCCCGCCGAAGCCCTGAAACGCCTGCGCGAGCGGTGCGGAGTCGATGGCGTGCTCTTCACGGACCTCACGCATTTTTCGCCGTACCGTCCCGTCTCGATGGGTGTACGGACGAAGCTAGTCGCCGTCAGCACCGGACAGATTCGCTGGGCGTTCGACACCATTTTCGATGCGGGAAATTCGTCCGTCGCGGAAGCGGCGAAGCGTTTTCAAGTCGCGTGCAGCAACGAGCACCAGCCGCTCACCACCGACGGCGGCAGCATTCTGCAAAGCCCGACGCGCTTCGCGAAGTATGTCGCCAGCGAAACCTACGCGAACCTTCGCCAAGAATAATTGGTGAAAATTTTTCCTAAAGTCTTTCCGCGTTTCATCCGATAAGCCCATACACCGATGAATATCCAACCCTGCAAATCCGAGTGCGCGTCCGCCCCGTCGAAGCCGACGGCAAAGGCCGCGAAAGCTGCCAAAGAATCCGCCGCGCACGAGACGCCGCAAATCACGAAGCAGGAGAAGCTGCTCGCGGAACTCGCGAAAGAACCCGATGTGCGAACGCAGGAAGTCGAGCGCGGCCAGGCGCTCGCGGCGGACCCTGGCTACCCATCGGACGAATTGCTGGCGAAGCTCGCCGAAGTCTTCGTGAACGACGCGCGTCACTCCAAATAACCGGACGCCATGCAACTCGCGCAATTCGCCAGGTCATACCAGCAGGTCGCCGTCACGACCGCCACGCCAGGACATTTGGTGCTGATGCTTTTCGATGGCTCGCTTCGCTTTCTCTCGATGGCGCTGATGGGTTTTCAATCCGAAAGCATCTCGGGAAAAAATGAGGAGATTCACAACAATCTCATCAAGACACAGCGCATCCTCCGCGAACTCCAATGCAGCCTTGATTTGCAGGTGGGCGGCGAGTTCGCGCGGACCATGTATGCGCTCTACGACTTTATGATCGACCAGCTTCAACAGGCCAACATGGCGAAAGAGCCCGCGCCCATCCAGACCGTCGAGCGGCTGCTCGGCGAACTCCGCGACGCCTGGGCGCAGATGCTCGAACAGTCGCAAAGCAAGGCCGCGTGAGATGCGCGCCGAGCAAGACTTCTGGCGGCTGCTGACGGATTACGAACGGCTCACGCAAAACGAATCCGCCGCGCTCGGCGCGAAGGATTTCGAGGCGCTCGCCGCAATCCATTCCAGCAAGGACGCCCTGCTCGCAAAACTCATCGCGACTGCCCGCGAGGCCGGCCTCGATCGAAGCAGCACCGAACTCGCGCGACGCATCGACGCCCTGATCGCCAGCGAAACGCGCAACGAAAAACTCGTCGGCGAAATGGTCGCGCGCGCCTGTCTCGAACGCCAGAGCCTCGACGCCGCGCGCCTGCGCCTGCGCGAACTCGGCAGCATTTACCTTCCCGAAAAATCCGAACGCACCGCCTTCTCCGCACTTGTCTGAAACCATGAGTCTCCCTTCCGAACCCGCACCAGTCCTGCTCCTCGACGACGACCGCGATCTCCTCGAAACGCTGCAAGAGCAACTCCGCTGCGAAGGCTACGCCGTCACCGCGTGCGCGACGCCCGACGCCGCGCTCACGGAAATCGGGAAGACAGATTTCGCAACGATCGTCTCCGACCAGCACATGCCGGGAATGACCGGCCTCGAATTTTTCGAGCGGGCGCGCGAGATCCAGCCGAACGCCTCGCGCATTTTGATCACCGGCGTGCTCGCGCTCGATACCGTCGTGAGCGCGATCAACCAGGGTGAAATTTTCCGCTTTCTCGCCAAGCCGTGGTCGCGCGCGGAACTGCTCGCGACCATCGGCAACGCCGTGCAGCGCCACCGCCTCATTGTGGACAACACACGGCTGCGCGCTGACACGCAGAAGCTCAATCATCAGCTCGCCAACGTGAACACCGAACTGCTGCTGAAGATCGAGCAACTCATCGAAAACAAAAACCAGCTCGACGAGGCGCACGACGCGCTGAACGAAAACTTCGATCACTCACTCGGGCTTTGTTATCGGATCATCAACACCTTCTATCCCCTGCTCGGTGCGCGCACGAAAGCGACCGTCGAGTTGTGCCGGAAAATGACGCAGACCTCCGACTTCACCGCCGAGGAAAAGCATGTGCTCATGGCCAGCGCGTGGCTGCACGACATCGGCCTCGTCGGCGTGGACCGCGAGATTCTGCACAAGCTCTTCACGCGCCCGCGCGATTGCATGCCCGACGATTGGGTGTCGATCCGCCAGCACCCGATCTACGGCCAGACGATGGCCGCCTTCGTCGATCGACTGAACACCGTCGGCACCACCATCCGCGCGCATCACGAACGCTTCGACGGCACCGGCTACCCCGACCGTCTCGCCGGCGAAAACATCCCGTGGACCGCGCGCTGCCTCGCCGTCGCCGCCGCCTTCGTCGAGACGGGACTCCCGCCCGAAAAAGCAGGCGAGGTGATCGTCGTGGATTCAGGCCGGGCCTACGATCCCGAGGCCGTGCGGCTCTTTTTCAAAGCCGCGAAACCCACCGAACTCCCGCGCCAGGTGCGCGAGATGATGCTGAACGAACTGCGCCCCGGAATGCACCTCGCGCGAGGCATCTTCAGCCCCGCCGGCCTGCTGCTCATTCCCGAAGGCCAGGAACTCACGACGCCGACCATCGCAAAAATCAAAAATCACAACCTGCTCAATCATGTGACCGGGCGGCTGCTGGTTTACAGTTGAGTCCGCGCATGGGCGCATTTCCACCACTCGGCGGTTGCACGAATCGCAGGCGTCCATAAATTGCGCACCTCGTTGAAGAATCGTTGCCGGGGTGGCGAAATTGGCAGACGCGCCAGACTTAGGATCTGGTTCCGCAAGGAGTAGGGGTTCGAGTCCCCTCCCCGGCACTGTGTTGAGTCAGGCGCTGTGTGCGCCGCGTGAAAGAAACGTGAAAAAATGCGGCGAAATCCGTGTGACCTAAGCCCAGCCGCAGATTCGACTGAATCACGTTCCCTGCGTGTTCGGGCAAGACGGCAAACCACGCATTTGCGTCGTACTCACTCTTGCAGCGTCGCCCGAATTCAGCGCGCCACGGGCTCTTCGTTTTCCGCGCCACGAACGCCGGAATCGCGATCACCGGCGCGGGCTTCTCCTTCCACATCTTCGTGCCGTTTCAGACCTTGACGCTGGTTTTGCGCGTCCATATAGTTCGTAAATTCTCAGGCCAAAGAAAGTGGCTTCACAGGCCACTTTTTTTTGTCCCCTGAGATGTCGCATTTATATGAACAGCGAATTTATTGCCGTATTGGAAAATCTCGAACGCGAACGGGGCATCAAACGCTCTGTGCTGATCGAGGCAGTCCAGAACGCCCTGCTGTCGGCTTCCAAAAAGACGCTCGAACAGGCGCGCGATCTCCGCATCGAAATCGACCCGAAGACCGGGGCCATCCGTGCGTTTGCGAAGCTGATCGTGGCGGAAAAAGTAATGAACAAGCACGACGAGATCGCGCTCGCGGCGGCGAAGAAAATCAAGCCCGATGTGAATGTGGGCGAGGAACTCGAAATCGAGGTGACTCCGCAGAATTTCGGGCGCATCGCGGCGCAGACCGCGAAGCAGGCGATGATGCAGCGCATCCGCGAGGAGGAGAAGCGGATGATTTACGAGGAGTTCAAGGATCGCGCGGGCGAGATCGTGAGTGGGACGGTGCGGCGTTTCGAGCGGTCGGATGTCATCGTCGATCTCGGAAAATTCGAGGCAACGATGCCGTCGAAGGAACGCGTGCAGACGGAGGATTACAATGTCGGCGACCGCATCCGCGGCTATGTCGTCGCGGTCGAGAATGGGATGCGCGGGCCGGAGATTATTCTTTCGCGCAGCCATCCGAATTTCGTGCGCCGTCTTTTTGAAATGGAAGTCAGCGAGATCGCGGATCGCACGGTCGAGATCAAGGGCATCGCCCGCGAGGCCGGCTACCGCACGAAGATCGCGGTCTTCAGCGCCAACGACAAAGTCGATCCCGTCGGCGCGTGCGTCGGGATGCGCGGGGCGCGGGTGAAAAACATCGTGCGCGAACTCAACAACGAGAAGGTCGATATCATCCGCTGGAGCGCGGACGTGAAGGAACTCGTGACCGAGGCGCTCAAGCCGGCGAAAATCAAGAGCGCCACGCTCGTCCCCGGCGACAAAAATTCAATCCTCATCAAAGTCGATGAAGACCAGCTTTCGCTCGCGATCGGCAAGCGCGGGCAGAACGCGCGGCTCACTTCGCGCCTGTGCGGATGGGACATCAATATCGAGAAGGACGAGTCGGCGAAGGAGGTCTTCGAGGGGAAAAAGGGGAGCGTCGCGCACACCATGGCGAAAGCGTTGAAGATCACCGAAGAGCAGGCGAACAAGCTGGTCAACGCGGGCATGACGAGCGTCGAAGTCGTCGCCAGTGGATGCGAGCCGCAGGACATCGCGGACATCACCGGCGTCGATCTCGAGACCGCCACCGCCATCCAAACCAGGGCGCTGGAACACGAAAAAAGCATGGCTCCCACCCAATAGGTGAACGCCATGTACGCACCATACCGGGAAAATTTTAATGGCCACCAAGACGACAACCAAAACCACCGCCAGGAAGCCAGCCACGGGCAGAGCGCCCGCCGGGGCGCGGCCTGCTGCCGCGGCCAAACCGACCTCCGGCAAACCTGCTAGAAACAAGGCCGCCGAGGAACCGGCCGCACCCGCCGCGCCCGTCGCGCCGCCCGTCGTGAAGGAAACGCTTTCTCTCATCGACGACAAACCGAAGAAGGTCCGCAAGGCTCCGGGCACCTTGGAGCACCGTCCGTTTGCCGCGCTCCCGCGCATTTCCAAACTCGTCGGGCCCGAGCCCACGCCCAGCAGCCCGATCGCGTCTCCCGTCGGATCTCCGATGCCGCCGCCCGCTCCTGCTGCGAGCGACGATGCCGCAGGCGATGGGAAGGGCGACGAAAAAATCATCCACATCAAGCCGCCGATCATCGTCCGCGATCTCGCGGCGGCGCTGAATGTGAAGCCGTTCCAGCTTATTGGGGATCTGATGGAACTGAACATTTTCGCGTCGATCAATCAGCCGATCGAGCCGGATGTGGCGGCGAAAGTCTGCACCAAGCACGGCTTCGTTTTTGAAAAGGAAAAGCGGGACAAGGCCAAGCAGCTCCATCCCGTCGTCGAGAAGCCGAAAGAGCCCGAACAGCCGAAAGCCGCGCCGAAAAAGGACGAACTCGAACTGCGCGCGCCTATCGTCACGTTCATGGGCCACGTCGATCACGGGAAGACGACGCTGATGGATACGATTCGCAAAACGCGCGTCGCGGCGGGCGAGGCGGGCGGCATCACGCAGCACATCGGCGCGTATTCCGTCGCGTGCAAAGACAAGCGCATCACTTTCCTCGACACGCCTGGCCACGCCGCCTTCACCGCGATGCGCGCACGCGGCGCGACCGTCACGGACATCGTGGTGCTCGTCGTCGCCGCGGATGACGGCATCATGCCGCAGACCATCGAGGCGATGAATCACGCGAAGGCCGCGAAGGTCCAAATCATGGTCGCCATTACGAAAATGGACGCGCCCGGTGCGAACTTGGACAAGGTGAAAGGCCAGCTTCAGGAGAAAGGTCTCGTGCCCGAGGATTGGGGAGGCGAGACGATTTGCTGCCCGGTTTCCGCGATCAAAAATCAGGGCGTCGATCAGCTTCTCGAAAGTATCTTGCTCGTCGCGGAAATCGCCGAATTGCAGACCAGTTCGCGCGTGGATGCGCGGGGGTCCGTCATCGAGGCTCAGCTAGAGCAGGGCCGCGGCCCGACGGCCACCATCATCGTTCGCACCGGTACGCTCGCGCTTGGCGACGCCTTCATCTGCGGGAATTTCGACGGCAAGGTGAAGTCGCTCATCGACGACAACGGCAAGCCGGTGAAAGAGGCCGGCCCTTCCACTCCCGTGAAAATCCTCGGCTTCGCGGGACTGCCAAATGCGGGCGACGAACTCGTGGTGATGGACAGCACCGCCGCGAAAGCACTCAGCCAGCAGCGCCTCGACGCACTGCGCATGCAAAAGCTCGCCGCGCCGCAACGGGCCACGCTCGAAAACCTGCTCGACACGATCAACGCCGGCCACAAGCCCGTGCTCAACCTTGTGCTCAAGTGCGACGTGCAGGGTTCGCTCGAAGCCCTCACCACATCGCTCAAGCAGATCGACAGCCGGAAAATCGACCTCGCCTTCGTCCACAGCGCCGTCGGCCCGATCACCGAATCTGACGTGCTGCTCGCGACCGCCTCGAACGCCGTCATCGTCGGCTTCAACATCAAGACGGAGAACACCGCCGCCACCATCGCCAAGCGCGAAGGGGTGCAGATCAAACTTTTCTCGATCATCTACGAACTCATCGACCAGATGAAGGAAGCGATGGCCGGCCTGCTCGAACCCGAGACGCGCGAAACCTCGATCGGCCACGCCGAGATTCGGAAAGTCTTTGAATTGTCCAAGGGCATCGTCGCCGGCTGCCACGTCAACGACGGACGCATCACCCGCACCGGACGCGCGCGCATCCTGCGCGGCAAGACGCCGATCTACGACGGCCCGATCACCACGCTGCGCCGCTTCACCGACGACGTGAAGGAAGTCCGCACCGGCCTCGAATGCGGCATCAAGCTCGGTGACTTCTCCGAGTACGAGCCCGGCGATGTGATCGAGTGCTACCAGCTCGATAAAGTTCCGCAGAAGCTCTGAGCCGCGAATTTGTGACGAGGGCAGGTGGCAAGTGACATGGCGTTACTTGCGGCCATGCCACCTGTCACCTGCCCTTGTCACTCATCCATGAAACATCGTCTCCAGCGAGTCAACGAACTGCTCAAGCGCGAACTGGGCGAACTCATCGTCCGCGAGTGCCAGTTCCCGGCGCAGCTCGTCACCGTGCAGCAGGTCGATGTGACGCCCGATCTCAAGCACGCCCACGTTTTCATCAGCGTCATCGGAGCCGACGAGGAGCGGCATCAATCCATGGCCGTGCTCCACGCCGCGCGCGTGGTGTTGCAAGGCGCGCTCTCGAAGCGCGTCGTGCTCAAGTTCACGCCGCAACTGCATTTCAAGCTCGATGAAGCCGCCGAGCGCGGCGACCGCGTCCTGCACATCCTCTCCGAACTCGGCACGCCCGAGCCACCGCCCGAAGATGAAGACTAGCGCGAACACAAGGCGCGCTCCCCGGACACCTCTGCCGCGCGTTCACTCTGAAACATGAAAACGAACTGCCCGCTCGAACAAATCGCCGAAGTGCTGCGCACGCACGACCACTTCGTGGTGATGAGCCACGTCCGCCCCGATGGGGACGCGCTCGGCTGCACGCTCGCGATGACGCTTTGCCTCCAGCAACTCGGCAAGCAAGTGGCCGCCTGGAACGAAGACGGCGTGCTGGAAAAATTCCGCTACCTTCCCGGAGCCGATCTCATCCAAACGCCGCCCGCGCAGCCGCAGGAATTCGATGTGGCCATCGCGCTCGACACCGCCGTGTGGAATCGCGTCGGCACCTGCCTCCCTGCCGTGAAGGCGAAGCTGTGGATCAACATCGACCACCACATCACGAACGATCACTACGGCGACCTCGCCTACATCGACGCGGCCGCGCCCGCGACCGGCCAGATTCTTTACGAACTTTTCCGCGGCCACGACCTGCCGTTCACCTACGAAATGGCCGACAATCTTTTCGTCGCCATCAGCACCGACACCGGCTCGTTCCAATATCCATCGACCACCGCGCGCACTTACGAGATCGGCGCGGAGCTGATCCGCAGCGGCGTGAACGTCGGCGCGCTTTCGCAAAAAATGTACGAGAGCTACCCGCGCCGCCGGCTCGAATTGCTGCGCGCACTGCTCAACGTCCTCAAGCTCACATCGCAAGATCGCGTCGCCAGTTTCACGCTCACCCAAGCCACGAGCACCGCGCTCGGCGTGAAGCCCGAGGACAATGAAGGACTCATCGACACCATCCGCGCCATCGAAGGCGTGATCGTTGCCGCGTTCATCGAAGAACTCCCCGAAGGCAAAGTCCGCATCAGCCTGCGCTCCAAAGATCCGAAGATTGATGTGAGTAAAATCTGCGGATTCTTCGGCGGAGGCGGCCACACCCTCGCCGCCGGAGCCCGCATCAAAGGCCCGCTGGCGGAAGTCGAAGAGCGCGTGCTCACGGCAATCGCAGGGGAATTTGAAAAGTAGTCATTCCTTCAGCAGCGGCTTCTCCTTCCGCTTGCGGCGGAAGATGCCGCGCGCGTCGGTGATCGAAACGCCGTCGATGAAGAACGCGACGGCGGCGCGGCCGATGGCGTAGGTGCCGGTGCCCGCGACCGCGCCGGAAATGGCGCTGCCCCAAATGGGCACGAACTTCACGGCGGCGCGCGCGCCTTCCCGCAGCACGATGCCGGTGCCGATGTTCGCGCCGACGGCGGCGAGAAATTCCGCCGCGCGCTTCGCATTCATCTCGCGTCCGCTGACGTGCATGATGCTCGCGACCATCGCCGTCTGGAGCGCGGTGAGGATTGGGAAATCCGCGAGCGGGATCGGCTGCGCGGCGACGGCGGCGCACATGGCGGTGACGGATTTGATGACGATCTGCGCGATCTGCCTTTGCAGTTCCTTGTTGCCGGAAAGCCGCGCCATTTCGAGCTGCGCCTCGGGCGGCAGTTCGATGGCGATGCTTTCCGAAAGCCGCCCCGCGTGCGTGAGCGCGACGACCGAACTCGTGCGCGCGGCGAGATCGCGGCGTCCGTTCAGCGCATCGAACGCCGGAGCCGCGTCCGCGTTCAACGGCACCCCGACGATCGCCGGGCGCGCAGTGTGATTGCGATCCGCGAATTCCACGACGGCGCTCGCGTGATCGAGATTCTCCGCGAGCCCGCATTCACCCGCGGAGCCTTCGTGGAGGAAGAGATACAGGTCCGGCGCCTCCGCACCGAGCGCGCGGCTGAGCCCGGCGAGCGACGCGGGCAGGCGGGCATCGAGCACCCGCAGCGCGCCGCGTCCGCTGCGCGCGAACTCCTGCCAGGACGCGCTCTGCACCGCATCCTCGTCCGCCCGCGCAACGCCTTCGCCGAAGAGCGCATTCACGAGCGCGGTGCGGCTCGCGGCGCGGTCGCCGAGCAGCACGATGCGCGGCGGACGCTGGAGCAGGAAGAGCGTTTTGACCGGCGTGATCTCGCGAAGAATCGGCGCGCGGAGCCCCTCCGGCAGCCGCTGCACGAGGCCCTCGAGCTTTTCGTAGATGGAGAGGAAGACGGATTGTTTCATCGGGATGGTGGTCGGCTCATAATCTTCCTCTTCCTCTTCCGCTTAATCTTGATCCTCCGAACTCAGGCCGGAGAGGAAGATTAAAAGGAAGCGGAAGAGGAAGAACGCGGAACTCTACAACACCGCGAGCACCTGCGCTGCGTGTTCCTCCGGTTTCACTTTTCGGAACACCGCCCGAACCTTCCCATCCGGCCCGATGACGAACGTCGATCGCTCGACGCCGAAATATTTTTTCCCATACATGCTTTTTTCCACCCACACGCCGTAAGCCTCGACGATTTTTTTTCCGTCATCGCTGAGCAGTGAAAACGGGAGCGCGAACTTCTCGATGAACTTCGCGTGGCT
>JAYVRQ010000097.1:0-8014 GCA_043776145.1 Chthoniobacteraceae bacterium | reverse complement strand
ACCGCACAAGCGCTAGATTCCTTCACCGCCGCACCTTGCACTCACTTCCTTCGTCTTGCTCCGTCGGCGACAGTTTCAATAGAACATGCGCTAGGCGGTTCGTTTGGAGTTCCGGCTTTAGCCGGTCCGGGCGTGCGAGCGGTTCAGATTTTCCACCCTGCGCGGTGCGTGCCGAATTCGCTGATCTCGCCGCTGGTCTTGCGCGAGATGTAGATGACGATGCCGACGGTGCTCGCGAGCATCGCCGCGAAGATGACGGCGACGAACCAACTCGGGATCGACGGCTTCACGCCGAGCGCGTCGTAGAACGATCGCAGCGACGTGATGTGCGGATCGGCGTGCAGGAAAATTTTCGTGATCCACGCGACCATGACGATGAGGAAGATGAAGGCGTAGTTCCGCTTGAGGCGGCGTCCGATGGCCTCGAAGCGCGTGATTTTGAAGGAAGGTAGGAGCAGGTCTTCACAGACGAGTTTTTTCCAATCGCCCTGAAGCAGCGCGTTGTTCTGCGCGACGATGGGGACGAGGAAATGCGCTTCGAGCATTCGCACCCGCGCGCGGAAGGCGTCGTAAAACCGGTAGCGCCGCGCCTCGATCCAGAGCAGCACCCAGACGACGGCGATGTTAAAAACGAAGATGAGATGCGGCACTTCGCGGAAGGAAAACGCGACCGTGAAAATCGACGACGTGACGGTGATCGCCCAGCTCGTCGTCGTATCGAGCCGCTGCCGCCACGACATGATGCGCCCGAGTTCGCCGCGGTAGAAATGCGACATCGCGGTGACGTAGCTGGAGTCGAGCGGGGCGGGGGTTGGGGCGTTTTCGGGGTTCGGCATTTGGGAATGTGCTCAGTGCTTTGCCGGGATGATTTCAGTTCGGATGATTTTCTTTTTAACGCAGAGACACAGAGATTTCGGAAGACCAAATTCGTCTCGCTCAGCGGCGCTTTCCATTCCCCACCTCTGCGTCCTCTGCGTTAAAAAGAAAACCGCCCGAACTGAATCGTCCCGGCAGAGCACTGACGGCTGGGAGTTTTCCCGTCCTCACTGCCGGTCCTTCTTCATCAAAGCCTCCCGCGCCTTCTCGAGCCGCGCGCGTTCCTTCGCGCTGAGGCTCGCCATGCCGGAGCGCGCGATCTTATCGAGCAGCGGGTCGATGGAGTCGAGGTCGTCGGCTTCCACCGACTCGCGGCGGCGGGCGGCGGGCGTGGGCAGGACGCGGAATTTCGGTTTGCGTTGAAAGAGTTTTCGGAAGCGCGCGAAGGGCGATTCGTAGTCGTCGTATTCCGTCTCGACCGCCTGGCGGACGAAGGCGAAGCCCACTGCGCACGAGCCCCAAAGCTGCGCGATGCCGAGCCAGTTTCGCTCCGCAAGGATCATCAGCGAGCTGCAGAAGATGCAGGCGAAGGCGACCCACTTGAACGGCACCCAGCCCCACGCCTCCGTGTTCGGGTAAAGCGTGGCGAAGGCAACGAGCAGGCCGGAAAGCAGCATGTAGTTGTCGAAGGCGAGGGTGTTCGACGAGGTGCCGAGCACCCACCACCAAAACGCGGCCACGGCGGGCGTGACGAGCGTGAGCAGCACAAGCAGCCACGCCAACTTCGGACGGCCGAGGTGCGTTTCGATGCCCACGGCCATCCAGTAGAAAAACAAAATGCCGAACGGCGAAAAGAACGTGACGCGCCCGATGAAACCATACGTGAACAGCCGCCAGAGCGACCACGCCGGATCAAGCGGCATTTGAAAAACGAACCAGCGCAGCAGAGGGCTCTCCGCCGACATCAGCACCGCCGAAAGCACGAGCCCCACGACGAGCAGCGCGGCGAGAATCGTCGTCAGGTAAATGGGCAGATTGTTCCAGTGCGTGAGCGGCTGGTTTTTGCCGGAGTAATATCGGGCCATGCGTCTGAAGTGATAGCCGTTCCCGCGCCCGGCGGCAAATCCGACGTTGCGGTGGAAAATGACACAGGCTTCCAGCCTGTGCCGCTGTCGCTCCGACACCGTGCCTGCGCACAGGCTGGAAGCCTGTGTCACATTGCCAACCGCCTTGCCATCGCCACTTCGTTTCGCGAATCTCGCCGCATGGATCAAACGACACAGGGAACGATCGTTCCGGCAAACGCCACGCTCCGCGCGTGGGTGGAAGAAGTGCGCGCCATGTGCGAGCCGGACGCGATTTTTTGGTGCGATGGATCGGAGGCCGAGCGCGACTTTCTCACGCGCCGTGCGGTCGATGAAGGCGTCCTCATTCAACTGAACCAGGAGAAACTGCCCGGCTGCTACTACCACCGCTCGAATCCGAACGACGTCGCGCGCGTCGAGCAATGCACCTTCATCTGCACGCAGGCCAGGGACAGCGCAGGCCCGACAAACAACTGGGCTCCGCCGCGCGAGATGTACGACAAGCTCCACGCCATGCTCCGCGGCGCGATGCGCGGGCGCACGATGTTCGTCGTGCCGTATCTCATGGGGCCGCCGGGCTCGCCGCTCACGAAGGTCGGCGTCGAAATCACCGACTCGATCTACGTCGTGCTGAACATGCGCATCATGTCGCGCATGGGTCGCGTCGCGCTCGACGAACTTGGCGACGGCGACGACTTCAATCGCGGCATCCACAGCACGCTCGATTGCCACCCGGAGCGCCGCATCATCGCGCACTTTCCGCAGCACAACACGATCATCAGCGTCGGTTCCGGCTACGGCGGGAATGTGCTGCTCGGGAAAAAATGCCTCGCGCTGCGCGTGGGCGGTTACATCGGGCGGCAGCAGGGCTGGATGGCGGAGCACATGCTCATCCTCTGCGTCGAATCGCCCGACGGTGAAAAGACGTACGTCGCCGGTGCGTTCCCGAGCGCGTGCGGAAAGACGAACTTCGCCATGCTCATCCCACCGCCCGCTTTCACGGAAGCCGGATGGAAAATCACGACGATCGGCGACGACATCGCTTGGATGAAACCCGGCCCCGACGGACGGCTCTACGCGATCAATCCCGAGGCCGGCTATTTCGGCGTCGCGCCGGGCACGAACACCAAATCGAACCCCAACGCGATGCAGTCCATCGCGCGCGACACGATTTATACGAACGTCGCGCTCAAGCCCGATGGCACCGTCTGGTGGGAAGGCCACGACGAACCGCCGCCCGCGCATTGCACCGACTGGCGCGGCCAGCCGTGGACGCCCGACTCGAAGGAACCCGCCGCGCATCCCAACAGCCGCTTCACCGCGCCGATGACGAACAACCCTGTGCTCGCGCCCGAGGCGCTCGACCCCGCGGGCGTGCCGATCAGCGCGATCATTTTCGGCGGACGCCGCGCCACGACGATGCCGCTTGTCTTCCAGTCGTTCAATTGGATCCACGGCGTCTATCTCGGCGCGACGATGGGCAGCGAACTCACCGCAGCCCAGGCCGGCGACCTCGGCAAAGTACGCCGCGACCCGATGGCGATGCTCCCCTTCTGCGGCTACAACATGGGCGACTATTTCAACCACTGGCTCGGCATCCGCCGCGACCTCAGCGACCCGCCGCGCATCTTCCATGTGAACTGGTTTCGCAAAGGCGACGACGGCAAATTTCTCTGGCCCGGCTTCGGCGAAAACTTCCGCGTCCTGCGCTGGATCATCGACCGCACGCACGGCCGCGCCCCCGCGCGCGAGACGCAGGTCGGCTGGATGCCGCGCTACCGCGAGTTCGACTGGACCGGCCTCGACTACACGCGCGAACGATTCACCGAGTGCATGAAAATCGACCCCGCCGAATGGCAGCGCGAACTCATCTCGCAAACCGAACTTTTCATCACGCTCCACGACCGCCTGCCGAAAGAGCTGATTTTTCAACGCGAGCTGCTCATCTCGCGGCTGTAGCGGACTGGGCTCTCGACACTGCTTGATCCATGCCTAGTGTCCCGCCATGAATCTTCCTCTGTCAGCGGAAATCCATCGTGATGGCGAATGGTTTGTCGCATTCTGCCCGGAGGTGCCCGAAGCCAACGGCCAGGGACGTTCGCAGGAGGAGTGCATGGAAAGTTTGCGACAGGCCATTTTGCTGCTGATGGAAGACCGGCGGGAAGATGCGCAAAAGCGATTGCCTGCGGAAGGCGCGCTGCTGGAACTCGCGTGAAGCGACGCGAACTGATCCGCCATCTCGAAGCGCACGACTGTCGCTTCAAACGCGAAGGTGGCTCCCATTCCATTTACTGGAACTCGAAAACCGGACGCCGCGAACCAGTGCCACGGCATTCGGAAATTCCCGATTTGCTGGCGCGAAAAATCTGCCGCGCTTTGCAGATTCCAGAGCCGTAGATTTCAAACATGCCTGATTCCAATCCACCGCTCACCAATGCCGCCAAGCGCGATCTCAAGGCGCGGGCGCAGCGTCTCGACCCTGTCGTGAAAATCGGCCATGCCGGGGTGACGCCGGAATTTCTCGCGAGCCTCGATCGCGCGCTGAACGATCACGAACTGGTGAAAATTCGGTTCACTGATTTCAAGGAGGAGAAAAAAACGCTCGCGCCGATGATTGCGGAAAAGACCGGGAGCGCACTGGTGGCGCGCGTGGGAAATGTGGCTGTCTTTTTCCGCCAGCGCGCGTGACTGCCGCGCTGGTCGCCGATGGGAAATGGATGCGCGGGCCGTGGCCGGTCGCGCTCGTGCTCTTCATCGGGAGCCTGCTGCTTTTCACACGGGATAACGGGTTTTCGTTCAGCTATCACCCGGACGAGGATGGGAAGACGTTCCAGATCATCCAGCGCGAGCGGAATTTTCATCATCCGCTGCTGCTGCTGAATGCGACGGACCTCGCGGTGCATCTCGCGCGGGTGCCGCTGACTTCGCAGGCCGTGGCCGTCGCGGGCCGATGGGTTTCCGCGGCGTTTGCGGCAGGTGCGGTGGCGGCGCTCGCGGTCGTCGGGTTTTATCGCGGCGGATGGATGGCGGCGTGGGCGGTCGGTCTGCTCGTGGCGACGCACGGGAAGCTCTACGAAGCCGCGCATTACTTTAAGGAAGACACGGCGCTGGTCTTCGGGCTCGCGGTGTTTTTTCTCGCGGCAGAAATGTTTTCGCGCGCGGCGACGGTGCGGACTCTACGCTTCCTCGGCATCGCGAGCGCACTTGCCTCGTCGGGAAAATATGTCGGTGTGCTCGCGCTGCTTTTTGCGATCCCGCTCGTCTGGCGCGCGGGCGCGATTCCGCGTCGGTGGAAAACTTTCGCGCTGGCATTCGTCGCGACCTTTCTCGTGCTGAACATTCCGCCCACGACACATCCGGCGAGCCCGTTTCGCAGCTTGAAACGCGAGGTCGTCGGAGTGACGGAAGGGCATCGCGGGATGACGCGCGAAGTGCCGCACGCGAAGTACGTGCCCGAGTTGCGCGAGGATTTGTCGCGCGGGGTTCTGGTCTTCGCCGCAGTCGCGGTGCTCGCCATCGTCCTCAGGGCCCGCCGACGGAGCGGGTCGGAGTGGCTGCTTGCGCTTTTTCCCATCGTGTATTTCGCGGTCATCTCGTGTTCGCCGAAAACGGGCGGGCGCTATTTGCTGCCGACGAGCACGGTCGTTTGTGCGCTGGCGGGATTCGGTGTCGTGGAATTCGTGCGCCTGGTTTTGAGAGTGCTGCGCCTCAACGGGAAATCGCCGCTGCGTCGCGTAGTCTGGAATGTGACGATCGCCAACGGCGCAATCGGGCTTCTCACCGCGCAGCTTCCGCTGCTGCGCGCGACGATGGAGGAATTCCGGCACGACGACCGCGTGGAACTCGCGGCGTGGATTCGCGCGAATGTTCCCGCCGACGCCATCATCGTGGAAGACCGGCGCGTGAATCTTTTCGCGCCCGCGCCGGGCGATGAATCCGGCAAGCCGCAGGTGCCGCAGCGCGTGCTCGACAACGATTACGCCGCCGACCTCGGCACGCTCGAGGAAATGCGCGCGTGGGGTGCCGTGTACGTCGCCGTCTCGCAACGCGCGTACGACCGCTTCTTTTCCAAGAATCTGAAACCCCAGCCGGCTGAGAAAGCCGACTACGAGCGGCGGAAGGAATTTTACACGCGGCTCTTTGCTGAGGCGGAACTCGTGCGCGAACTCAAGTCGCAGGGGAATATCTATCTCCAGCCAGGGCTGCGGCTCTACAAACTCTGACCTGACGGCGAGGGTGTTGCAGCCACGCGTGGGGCGAGTCCCAGATCGGCGGCGTTTTTTCCGAAGACCTCCGTGAGTTGCGAGATGCGCGTGAGCATCGGCTCGTAGAGCTTGCGCTGCGCGGCGCAGAAACTTTGCAGCGGCGCGAAGGTCGTCGCGAGGTCGGCGAAAAATTTGTCCACGGCGTGCCGCAGATGGTCTTCGATTCCACCGAGCACGGTTTCGCGTTTCTGCATCATCTGTTTGCGGAACTCGGCGAGGATTTGGTGCCGCTTGAAAACCGCGACGACCGTGCCGGTGAGCGCGGCGACTCCGGCCACGGTGCCCGTTACATCCACGATCGCGACGTGGCCGAGCGCGGCGACGAGCGTGGCGAGTCCGCCCGCCGCGGCAATGCCGGCCGGGACGCGCAGCCAGTTCGCGGTTTCGCTGAAAAGTTTGCCGAGTTGTTCGTTCACCTGCTCGCCGCTGCCACGTTCGAGCAGCGTGAGTTCGATGCGGCGCAGCAGTTCATCGCGCTGCCGCACGAAATCCGGGAACGTCGCGATATTGCGCCGCTCGGCGAACGCGGTCTGGAGCGATTCGCGGAGTTGTGCCCACACGCTTTTGAGATCGGATTCGAGGAGTTCCAGCGAGTTCTCGATCTGCGTTTGAATCGAGCCGCGCAGCCGCGCCTCGATCTGGTTTTCAAAGTCGTGCCGCCAATCGCCCTTGTTGAACATGAGCTTCACGGAATTGATGAGCGTCAGCTTTTCCGCGAGCAATTCCTCGCCGCGCTTCTGCGCCTTTTCGTAGCTCTGCGTGAGGCTCCAGAGCACGCCGCCGATTTGCCGGAGCGACTGCTCCTTCCGCTCGTCGAGTTCGTGGCCGATGTGGACGATCCGCGCGCTGTCGCGCTCGACCGTCTCCATCACTTCGCGGCTGCGATTGCCGAGATCGCCGAGCACGACCTGCGAGGTTTGGCACACGCTCCGCAGCTTGTTCAGGCGCGATTCGCCGGTGGCCACTTCGGCGTTGATGAACTGCTCCAGCTTCGCCATTCCCGTTGCTTCGAGCGTCTCGGAAACGGCCACCCCGCTGAGTTTCGCGGCGAGCGCGGGTTTGGCGGAGACGGCGAAAATGGGGCACGCCTGGCCAATGCGTTCGAGCATCGTTTGTTCGAGATGTTTTCGGATCGCGTCGATCTCGTCGGGCGAGCGCAGGTCGCTTTGCTGGAGCACGAACGCGACGCGCTTGAGCCATTTCTTGTTGATGAGCCGCAAGAAATCCCACGCCGTCGCCGCCCACGGATTCACCGCGCTGAAGACGAAAAGAATCAGGTCCGCGATCGGGATGAATTGCTCGGTGATCGTCTGATGCTCGGCGACGATCGTGTTCGTGCCAGGCGTATCGACGATGTTGAAATCGCGGAGGAATCCCGCGTTGCGATAGCACTCGGCGAGGCGGTCGGAGACATGGACGGTGCGCTCCTCCTCGCCATATTTGAAAACGTAGATGCGATCCGTCGCGGGCAGCACATCGACCTTGCAAAACTCGCGTCCGAAAATCGCATTGAGCAGCGAGGACTTCCCCGCCTTCACCTCGCCGACGACGACGAACAGGAACGGCTCGCGGAGGCTTTGCTGGAGCTGGTGCAGCGTGCTGATCGTCTCGACTGGCGCATCGAGATCGCCCGCGAGCGTTTGCAGCGAAAAGAGCGCGGTGCCGAGCTGCGCGCGGATCGTGAAGTAGTCGTCGCCGATCATCTGCGGACGACGCGGATCATTTCCGCGTCTTCGCAACGGCGGGCTTTTTCGCGGAAGCCGGCGGCGCGGCGGGCGTTTCGCCAGCCGGAGTTGTGTCCGTGACTTTCACGGCGGGCACGGGCTTCGGTTTTGCCACGACCGGTTT
>JAYVRQ010000096.1:0-2442 GCA_043776145.1 Chthoniobacteraceae bacterium | reverse complement strand
CCGTTCCGGCAGTGATTTCGTCGGCGTCAGTGATGCCATCGCCGTCGCTATCCTGGAGTAAAGGGTCGGTATGAGACACGTTCACCTCGTCTGCATCGTCATGGGTAGTGATGGTGATATTGTCCACGACCGCCACGGCGTTGTCAGCACCCATGCCATTCAACTTGAAAAGCAATTGGCCCGTCTCCCCGCCATACACGACGACCGGCACCTCGAATTCGACGGGACCAGCGCGCAGGATCGGCCCGTCCGCGATGACGGCCAGCGTCAAATGATCGCCAAAGCTGACCTCGATAAAGTCGCCGTCGCCGGGCTGCGTGAACTGCACGCGAAACTTTACCGTGCTGGCGTTCATTGGCAGGGTGACACTTTGGTAAATGCCTGCGTTGCCCTGCTCCGTGAGCGTGTAGGAGCCTGCCGATGCAACGACATTTCCGAATGTGGAGAAGCCGGACAGCGGGGGAGGTGGCGGAGCGGCGGCAGCATCGAATGCCGCAAGAAATGGTGGCGGCGGACTTCCTCCGGGGAACGGATGGCCGCCCGGAAAGTATTCGTCACGTCAGTATCTTGGTGCCAGTCATAGAGAATGATGTTCGGCGGGCCAGCCGTAAGATTCGTCGTGATCTCAGCAGCCATCCGCTTCATCCAGTCCGCACCGCCGTTCGCGTTCGTGGTGACCTGGCTGTCCATCCCATGAATGATCACAACCAACCCATTCGTTGCGGGCGCGGTTGGCGCATATAAACTCACGGCGTCTTTGTTAAATAACGTCGGAGGGTGAGCAAGGTTGGCCCCGACCGCTGGATACTGTTCATCGGCCTGCGGTGCTTTTGGAAGGCGCAACTCTGCTGTCGCTTGGACGGCCGGACCGACCCCGTTGGTCACCGTTGCTTTCAAGAGGTGGCTGCCCGGCGAAACTAGGACAGTTGCATCCAGCACCAGTGCGTTCGTGCCAATTGGCGTGTTGTCGAGCATCCATGATGCTATTTCACTACCAGTGCCGCCGCTTAGGATCGCGGTAGCCTGAATGCGATAATTGAGATTGTTTCCAGAACCGGAAACGTAGGAATTCGCCACGGGATAAAGTCTGACGGAAAGCCCGGCACCAATCGCCACGCCTTTCGTGGCAGTTCTGGTGCCTGTGTTGTGTCCGTAGGTGGCAGAGACGGTTGCCGTGGAGGCAACGCCTGCGCCGGCATGGAGGGTGTGCCCGGTCATGGAGGTGCCAGCCAGTCCGCCGCTCACCGTCCAGGTGGCCTGGCTGCTGACATCCTGCGGCGGGCCATTCGAGAAAGCCGCCGTGGCCGTGTAGTCGGTCGTGCCGCCTGCGGCGAGAGTGGGAGCCCCGGTCACCGTCACGCTGACGAGGGTTGCCGGTGCTATCACGGGGAACTGGTATTGGCCGGAACTGACGGGGCCGGGATTGATCACCTCGACTGTCCAAGTCGCTGCATTTGCGCCGAAATTCGGATTAAGCGTGATGGAGGTTGTGCTTTGCGAAAACTTGGAGCGGTTGGGATAGATTGCGCCGGTGGTAAGGTTGCGCAACGTGACGGTGTAGTTGGGGTCGAAGTTTGCCCCGTAGATGGTGAAGGTTTGGGGAGAGTTGCTGCCGGGAACCGGGTTGGGACTGACGCTGCTGACACTCGCCCCTGCGCCGAGGCCGTTAAAAATGTAGGCCGCGCCGGAGTCGGCGATGATCCCGTCGTTGGGCGTGCTGTTCACGCCCGTTGTGCTGCTGTCCTCCTGCCAAGCCCCGACGACCACTGTTTCGCCCGAGACGGCTACGGAGAAGCCGAAGCCATCATACGCTTGGGTGGTGCCGGCGGCGGCTGGCTTCAGATACGCCTGCTGGGCGATAGGATCGATGGTCAGCGGATAGCGCGCGCCGCGTTCCTCCACCAGGAGCCGCACGCCGCCCTCGGCGGGCGCAAAGTGCGAGGCGAGTCGGATGCTGCTGGTAGGGGTGCAGGAGAAGTATGAACTGGCGGCGAGCACGACGGAGCCGATGGCGTCGATCGGTGGGGTGGCGGCAGGGCAGACGGTGCAGATCATCGTGCAGGCGGTGAATGGGAGCTTGCATGGGGTGGCGAGTGAGCCGGTGATTTTCACGGTGCCGGCGGCGAAGGCGGCGGGGATTCGGAATTTATCGACGACCGAGGAAGCGCCAGCGGGAGGCGAGAGATCGAACGGGAACGGGAATGGGAAGGGAACGGGCATTCGCGCCATGCGCGGGTGGCGTAGCGGGAGGCACGCCGCTCCTCGGGCTGGGGGTCAAGCCACGTACGGATTCGTCCGCCGCTCGATCCCGATCTTCGTCGCGGGGCCGTGGCCGGGGAGCACGGTGATGTCATCGCCGAGCGGGAGGATTTTTTCGCGGATGCCGCGGAAGAGCAGTTCGCCGTCGCCGCCGGGGAGATCCCATCTGCCGACGCCGCTGGC
>JAYVRQ010000095.1:0-8025 GCA_043776145.1 Chthoniobacteraceae bacterium | reverse complement strand
AACTCGCGCGCGCGGACGGCAGCGCGAAGATCGACCACGCGGGCAAGTTGCGCGAAATCCAGATGCGCATCTGGCTCAGCCCCGAGGAGTTTTTGGAGGAATACAAGGAACTTAAGGTCTGGCTGAAAAAGGCGCTCAAGGCTAAGACCGAGATGGTCGAGGCGAACCTGCGGCTCGTCATTTCCATCGCCAAAAAATACACGAATCGCGGACTGTCGTTCCTCGATTTGATTCAGGAAGGCAACATGGGGCTGATGAAGGCGGTCGAGAAATTCGAGTATCGCCGCGGCTACAAGTTTTCGACTTACGCGACGTGGTGGATCCGGCAGGCGATCACCCGCTCGATCGCGGATCAGGCGCGCACGATTCGCATCCCGGTCCACATGATCGAGACGATCAACAAGCTGATGCGCGTGCAGAAGCAACTCGTGCAAGACTACGGTCGCGAGCCCACGCCCGAAGAGGTCGCGGACGAAATCCAGCTTCCCGTCGAGCGCGTCCGCGCGGTGCTCAAGATGGCGCAGCAGCCCATCTCACTTCAGTCGCCGGTCGGCGAAAGCGACGACACGAGCTTCGGCGATTTCATCGAGGACAAGGGCGCGGAAAACCCGAGCGACATGACCGCGATCGTGCTCCTGAAGGAGAAGATCAAGGACGTGCTCGAAACGCTGACCGAGCGCGAGCGGCAGGTGCTCGAACAACGCTTCGGCCTCGTCGATGGATACAGTCGGACGCTGGAAGAAGTGGGTCGCCAGTTCAAAGTGACGCGTGAGCGCATCCGCCAGATCGAGGCCAAGGCGCTCCGCAAAATGCGCCACCCGACGCGCATCCGGCAGCTCGAAGGCTTCCTCGAAGCGGAGAAGGTTTAGCCTGCGGGGCTTTCCGTCCGCTTTCGGGAAAATGCGCGCAACTTTGGCCGAGCCGTCCGGTTTATCCCCGCATTCCATGAATCAACCCGATGAACATGACGACCTGTGGAAACTGCTCGGCAAGGCCCGCCCGCCGACGGTTTCCCCGTTTTTCTCGCGCAACGTAGTGCGCGAAGTGCGCGGCTTGCAGCAGGAGCAGTCGGGCTTTTTCGCAACACTCCGCCGCCGCTGGCAACTGATCCTGGCGACTGCGGCAATTGGCTGCGTGATCGTTGCGTTGCCATCGCAGTTCATCCACGATTCTCCCAACCATCAGGCCAATCCGCTCGCGGTAATCGCCCAGCAGATTTCCGACAGCCCGGATTATTACGTCATCAACGATCTCGACGATCTGCTGGCGTCGGAGGAAAGTTCCGTATGGCTCGACAATCCGGTGCATTGATTTTCGCGGCCCTCGCGTTTGCGGTTTCCGCATTCGGCGAGGAAAGCACGCCGACCCCGAAGCAACCCGGCCCTCCACCGCTGCTGGGTCTGCGTCGTCCCGGCCAGGGACCGATGTCGCCGGAATTTGGCAACGTCCGCCGCGCGCTCGAAGCACTCACGCCCGAGCAGCGGCAGCGATTCATCGAGAATCTCAAACGCTGGTCGAATCTTCCGCCCGAAGAAAAAGTGGCGCTGGCCGATCGCGAGGGAATCCGCCGGAAAAAAATCGCCGAGGAAATCGACCAGGCAATCGTGGAATCCGGCCTGAATCTCGAAGGCGAACGCCGCGCGCTTTTTGCGAAACGCTACGGCGAGGAGCGCCGAAAAGTGGAGCAGCAACTCCACAAAGAACTGGAGGAAAAGCGGCAGCCGCTCGTGAAAGACATCATGATGCGATTGAAGGCGGAATTTTCCGCCGACGCGGCACCGGCGCGCTAAATTCGCCGACGGGAATCACTCGATCCCGACAAACGTCGCGGTGCGCGCCGCGGAGCCGGATGGCGGGATCGTCACGACCTTGAGCCGCAGCTGCACCGGCCCGCTGGTCTCCGGCACCGCCGCTGTGAATGAGGCATCCGCATTCGCCAACACCCGTGCTGACGGCACGCTCACCCACGCCACGCCATCGGTGGAATACTGAACCTTCACCGCGACGTAGTGCGTGCGCGCGACTTTGGGCCGGAAGCGGACAGATACGTTGCCGGAAAAACCCGACACCGGGCCGCCGATGCTGACCGGCAGACGATCCGCGTCGGCTTCCTTCGGATTGAGCCCGAAGGCATACTCCGCGAGTTGCGCGAGACCGTCGCCGTCCGAGTCGGCCTCGAAAGATTTGTCGTCGATCCCGCGGTGCGCGAGCCAGTCGAAGAACGGCTGATCCTTGTCGATGCCGAGCAGCTCGAGCGCCTCCGTGTCGGTGATTTTGGGAATGCCCGCGCCGTAGCCCTTGTTGAACGCGCGGATGATGACGCGCGCGTTGAGGATTTGCAGCGCGGTGTTTGGATGCAGCCCTTCGCGCGTGAAGGCATAGCGCGGATTGTTGTCCGCATCCCTGTCATCGACGATGCGGACGCCGCCGAAGTAGAGCGGCTCACCCCGCACGAGCGCCGCCGTCGAGGCATAGGCATCGGCGACGATCACCTTTTTTTTCTCCGCCAGTTTCGCGATGCGCGCATTCACCGCCTCCGTGACGG
This sequence comes from Chthoniobacteraceae bacterium, assembly GCA_043776145.1. GTDB lineage: Bacteria > Verrucomicrobiota > Verrucomicrobiia > Chthoniobacterales > Chthoniobacteraceae > JANLQB01. The sequence goes on along the minus strand of JAYVRQ010000095.1, from coordinate 5,480 downwards.
CGGTGACGCGCGCGCGTTTCAGCGGGTCGGGATGCGCGGTTTTTTTGGAAGGTGTCGCGCCGAGGTCGGGCTCGTTTGCGATCACGATCTGCGCGTCCCCATTTTTTCCCTTCACGAAGTCGATGACTTTTTCGAGGGCGTCGAGCAGTCCGTCCACGAAGGACTCGCTGTTTTTTCCATCGTAAAGCGGGCCGTAGTTTCCGCGAAAATCATTTCCTCCGAGCCAGATCACGACGCGCTGCGCGGTGTCCGACAATTGATCTTCCAACGGCTGCCGCAGGGCGAAATAAATCGGGTTCTCGAAATTCGCGCTCGTCACGAAATCTGCGTACTGCCCGGCGTCCACACCTGGCACGGCCCAGTTGTATTCGTAGCCGCTGAGCCGGGGGATCACCCACGGATCGGAAAGATCCTTCCACTTTCCAAAATCGAAATACTGCCCGCGCAACTTCGCAGCGACCTCCACCCAGCTCATCGCCTCCCATCCCTCGACCGTCACCTTTGCGTAGTCGGTCGGCAGATCGTCGAAGCCGGGGATGCTCGGGATCACGTCGTATTCCGCCGTGAGGCTGTCGCCGATCGTCACGACTTTCGCCGCTGAGGCGGGGAGTGTGAGGGCGGTGATGAGAGCGAGGAAATGGCGGAGTGTTTTCATGGCGTGGGAAAGTAGCCCATCGGAGCGGGGTGCGGCAACCTCGGGCGTCAACGTGCGCGGCTTCACCGCGAAAAGCGCGGGCGTTTTCTTGACAAACCTACTTCGCCGCGTTCACGAACTTCTCGATGGCGGCGGTACGTTCGGCTTCGGTTTTGAAGAGGATGACGGGGCGCGGGGCGATCATTTTGAGGAGGGCGGCGAGGTCGCCGTATTTCACCGCGCCGGGTAGGAGATTCGGATCGCGCCAGTCGGTGATCGCGGCGAATGGATGCTCGGATGCTTCGATGGCGAGGCCATCCATGGCGTCTCCGGCGAGCGCGGCGGCGGCGGCGGCGATGGGGGCGGTGCGACCGTTTCCGACGAGGAAAATTTTCAGATCCCGGCCCGCGGACTGCCGCGTTTGACCGATGAAGGTCAGGACATCATGCACGCGCTGCGCGAAGAGCGCGTCGTTGTAACTCAGCGAGTAGGCGAGCGCCTCGCGTGGATTTTTCACGAGCCGCTGCGCGGGAATTTCCTCATCGCCGGGCTTGGCCGAGCCTTGTCCAAAAAGATTGAGCGCGGTCACCTGCGTCCCGGCGTCGAGCACCGGGCGCAGTTCTTCGAGAGGCTTGTTGGCAAAAAGGACCGCGGGTGCGCCGCGATCATTCAGCCACACGACGATGCGTTTTTGCGGACTGGCGGATGCGAGATGAATGAACGGGACCGCCTCACCGCGCGCCGCGTTGCGGATGGCGGGGACTGAAAGCGAATAGGCACCGACACGACCGGGGGGCAATTCCTCGCGCGTGAGTTTTGCCTCCCGCTCGTATCCGCGCCCAACGATCACCTTCCACGCCTCCCGCAAAATCTCCGGCCTCTCCGCGATCTGCTTCCTGGAGTCCTCGTCCCACCAGCGCAGCAGCTTTTTCTCACAATCCAGCCCGCTTTCTTTTGGCGCGGGGTGCTCGGTGTTCCAGACGGTGAGCTGTTCGCGCGGGAGCAGTTTGTAGTCGCGCTCGATGATCGGCTCGGCAAGGCCGAGGGCAAAATGTTTGTTGAACCACGCGTAGATGTGCTCGCGGGTCGGCGAGTTGTAGTTGTGGCCGAACTGGAGCTGCGGCCAGAGCACCACGTTTTCCGGCGCACCCATCAGTTTGTAAAGCTGTTGCAACTCGGGGAACCCTTTCGTTTCCATCTCCTTCGTCCAGTCGTTCGCGGCGGACATGGCGAGCGGCTTCGGGGCGAAGAGCGCGGCGATTTCGATGTTGCCGGTGCCGATGCGGAGCAGGCTCGCGTTTTCACAAGTGCAGCCGCCCTGCATCGCGGTGGAGACCATGACGCACGGCACCGCGACGGCGATGCGCGGGTCGATGGCGGCGGCGATGAACGTCTGCGTGCCGCCGCCGCTCGCGCCGGTCATGCCGATGCGTTTGGCGTCCACATCGGGGAGCGTGGTGAGGAAGTCGATCGAGCGAATCGAGTTCCACGTCTGCAAGCCCATCACGCTCTGGAGTCGCAGCTCGGCCTGCGCGCTAAAGAGTCCCCAGCCATCCGGGCTGCTCGCCTCGGGGCGCTGTTTTTTGAAGCCGTGCGCGAGCGCCACGCTGATCTGCTGCGAGTCGGAGTTGCCGAGCATGTCGTAGATGAAGGCGATGCAACCCATGCGCGCGAGGCCGACCCCGAGCGATTGGAAAATGCTGCGCCCGCTTTCAGGCAGCCGCTCGCCGCCGCTCTCGAGTTCCTTTTTCATCTCGTCGTCGCCGCGAATGGCAAAGCGCGCGTCGGCCCAATGTCCGTGCGGGCAGAGGACCGCGGGATAAGGCCCAGCCTTGCCGCGCGGGCGGTAGAGATTTCCCGTGACGAAAAATCCCGGCATCGACTCGAAGAACACTTTCTCGACCGTGTAGTCGTCCATCTCGATGCGCCCGTGGACCACGGCATTCAGCGGCGTCTTCGTCGGCTCGGGATAAAGCCCCTGCGAAACGCGGATGCGCAGCCGCACTTCCTCCGCGCGCGTCTCCCACTCAGCGCGCGTGGCAGGGACTTGGAAGGGGAAATAGCCGTCGAGGTCTTTGAGCGGACTGCGGCGGATGTCGGCGGGCTGGTCGTCGGCGAATGCGGAGCCGACGATTGCGAGGACGACGACGGAGAGGAGGAGTTTCGTCATGGCGCGATGACACGCGCGCGACTGGGAAATGGCAAGTCTCTGCACGCGGGCCGGCTAAAGCCGGAACTCCAAACGAACCGCCTGAAGGCGGAACTCCGAACTCACGGGCGCGCGCTCACCGCGGCTTCGGTCGGGAAGTTCTCCGGCGCTTTCTGCGTCACTTTTCCCGTCGCAGCCCACTCGACGCCGCGTTGCAGCGTGGTCGCGAAGCCCTGGCATTTGAGCGCCTCCATCGCGTGGCCGAGCGCGGTGTGGAAGACGCGGCCTTTGCCGTATTCGATCGTCATCAGCAAAGGCTCGTCGAGATCGGTGCCGCCTTTTCCCTTCGAGGAAAAGGCGCTCGCGAGCACGGTCACGTTTTTCGCCGGGCCGCGCAGGCGGTCGTAAAGTTCGTCTTGCCCGTGCATCCATTTCGCAGGGAGGCCGGCCATGATCGGGTGCTCGGGCGCGTGCGTGACCATGAGGAACGGGTGCTGCGCGCCGTGGCTGCCGCCGTTGCCGGGCTTCGTGTCGGCGGTCCATTTTCCATCGACCAGGCGCAGATACGGGCCGCTCTTTTCATTGCGCCCGCCCCAGCCGCCGAGGCCGATCATTTCATTGTAAGCCTTCCATTCGGGGAAGGAATTGTCCGCCGCATGGACGGGCACGAAGCCGCCGCCTTCGCTCACAAATTTCTCGAAGGCCTCCTGCGCGATGGGCGACCAGAGATCGCCGTTGTAGTTGGAAACGACGACTTGATACGCGGCGAAGTTTGGCTTGAACGCATTCATATCGCCGCCTTTTCCCGGCGAGGTTACGACATCGACGGAAAAGATGCCGGGCTCTTCGAGAATTTTTTTGATCTCGGGCGAAGTGGTCATCCAGGCGTGATTGTTCTGCCCGTCGATGAGCAGGACTTTGATCGGCGCGGCGTGGGCGCAAAGGGTGAGGACGAGGGTGGAGAGAAAGGTTGGGAGAAGTTTCATCCCGACGATAATGCAACGCTCGCCAGAATCTTAGCGAGCGTGCAATTTCGCTGCGGTGAAGCTGGCTATTCCCGATGCGATTCGTCATTACTGCCTCCCACTTATGCCCACTCGAAACGGCCTCCTCGCAGGAGGCAACTGGATCGTCGATGCCGTCAAAATCATCGACACCTGGCCCCAGCAGGATGCGCTGGCGAACATTCACTCGACCTCGAAAGGGACGGGCGGCTCGCCGTTCAATGTGCTCGTCGATCTCGCGATCATGGGTGTCCCCTTCCCGCTCGAAGCGGTCGGCCTCGTCGGCGACGATGACAACGGGCGCTGGATCGTCGCGGAATGTCAGCGGCAGCGCATCGACACGGCAGCGCTCCAGCACACGGGCGATGCGCCGACGAGTTACACGGATGTGATGACGGTGCAGGCGAGCGGACGGCGCACGTTTTTCCACGCGCGCGGGGCGAATGCGCTGCTTGATGCAGACCACTTCGATTTCTCGAAGACGAACGCGAAGATTTTTCATCTCGGCTACCTGCTGCTGCTCGACCGGCTCGATGAAACCAGCGCGACGCACGGCACCGTCGCGGCGGAGGTGCTGGCGCGCGCGACGGCGGCGGGGCTGAAGACTTCGATCGACTGCGTGAGCGAGGACAGCGACCGTTTCGCGCGCATCGTGACGCCCGCGCTGCGGCATGTGGATACGTGCGTGATGAATGAATTCGAGGCCGGGCGCGTGACGGGGCGGAAGGTGCGCAATGGCGAAACGCTGGATCGCACGGCGCTGCGTGAGGCGATGAGTGCGCTGCTGGAAGCGGGTGTACGCGAGCAAGTTGTCGTGCATTTTCCAGAAGGTGCGTGCGCGCTGGAACACGGCGGCGCGTGGCACGAGCACGGCAGCGTGCGGCTCCCCGCGGGCTACATCAAAGGCGCGGCGGGTGCGGGCGATGCGTTTACGGCGGGCGTGCTCATGGGCTGGCATGACGGGCGGCCTTTGGATGAATCGCTGCGCATCGGCGTCTGCGCGGCGGCGGCGAATTTGAGCGCGGAAACTTGCACGGGCGGGCTCAAGCCGCTCGCGGAATGTTTGGCGCTCGGGGAGAGGTTTGGCTTCCGGTGAAAAGCCGCGCATCCAAACCACTGAGAACCACGCAAGACCTCGGTTCAGCGCGAGTCTCACCTTGACTTGGTAGAAATTTTCCAGAAACACTAGAACGCCAGTCCGCACCCACATTCCCGCTTCCATCCCATGAAAAATCTCTTCCGTTCCCGAGCCCGGCGCAGGGCTCCCATCGCGGCGCAAATGCACCTCGCTCCGTCCCGCTTGCGACCGGCGATTGTCGAGGCGCTTGAGCAGCGCATTGCGCCTGCGAGCGTCCTGCTGAATGCAGCGGCGGCTTCCGTCGCCAGCAACGAGTCTGCGAACGGCCCGCTCCCGCCGCCCACGACTTTCATCACGCTTCCCAACAGCACGCCGGAGACGCCGGGAGTGTCCTTCCCCGTCACCAACGGCGCTGGCTCCGGCACCGTGCTCGCGGTTCTGGATTCGTCGTTTGTCGATAGTGCCACGCCGACGCCGTTCGCCTCGGGCATCCTGCGTTCGTTCGTCGTCGATCGCGATCCGACCGCCGGAGTCGCGCTCGATTTTTACTACCAACTCGTCAACACCTCGCCCGGTCCCGATTCATTTGGCGAAGCGGATTTTTACCGCATGAAA
>JAYVRQ010000094.1:0-8041 GCA_043776145.1 Chthoniobacteraceae bacterium | reverse complement strand
TCGAAACCGCGTAGTTGCGCCCCTTCCAAGTCACGCCGCCACCCGCGCTGCGCCGCCAGCTATTCAGCCCGATCGCCAGCGCCAGCGCGTGGCCGATGGGATGCAGCGCGCAGCCGAGCCACGAGGTTTGAAAGCGTGCCGTGAGAATCGCGCGGATCGTGTAAATCAGCGCGACTTCCACGACGATGAAACGCTTTCCGCCCACCGGCAGCAGCAGCGCCGCGCACGGCAGCAGGAAGCAGCAGAGCTGCACCGCGCCGATCGCGAGAAATCCCGCGAGCGAGCCCTCGAACGCGGCCCGCAGATTTTTCGTGAAACCTTCCCACACTTCCGCGAGCGAGCGGTACATCCGCACGGTCGAGAACGCCTGCGAATCGCAATTGCGCAGCCGCATCCCCTCGCCGATCCGCGCCGTCACCGCGCGTCCGAGCGCCACGTCTTCCACGACATGATCGCGGATCGCTGCGTGTCCGCCGATGCGCTCGTACGCGGTGCGCGTGAAAAACATGAACTGCCCGTTCGCCGCGCCGAGCAGCCGCAGCGCGCGCGCGGGCACGAGCGCGGCGAGTCGCGGCCAGCGTTGCAGCAGCAGCACGAGCCAGTGCGGATACAGCGTCATCCCGAGCAGCACGATCATCGGGATGATGAGCTTTTCGCTCCAAGTCACCGTTACCAACCGCGGCCACGCCGACACGAGATCGGCGCGATGCCGCCGCGCGTACGCGACTGCCGCGGTCACGGTGCCCGGCGCGTGCGTGGTGTCGGCATCGGTGAAAAAAAGAAACTCCCCGCGAGCCGCCTGCGCGAGTTGATGACACGCCCAGCCCTTCCCCGTCCAGCCCGCCGGCAGCGCCTCCCCGCGCAACAGCCGCGCGCGTTCCCCCGACTCGCTCACGCCGAGCCCGCGCGCGATTTCCGCCGTCGCGTCTTCCGAATGATCGTCGAGCACGAGCAGCTCGAAGCGCGGATAATCCTGCGCGAGCAGCGACCCCGCGCAGGCCTCGATATTCCGCGCCTCATTCCGCGCCGGGACGAGGATGGAAACCATCGGTGCATCCGGCCCGAATGGCTCCGCCGCGCGCAACCCATCGAAGCACGCCAGATTCACCACGACCATTGCGAGCGACCAGACGAGGATCGCGACGACGATGGTGTGATAGATGAAAACGAGCGCGGACATCGCGGCGCAGGTTGTCCGGCGATTGCCGATTTACAAGGCTGCTGCGTGATGGAGCGGCGTGCTTGCGCCGCCCGCTGCAAAAGCTGGTCCTCTCCTTGCTTCCACGGGATGCTTCGATATTCTCCAACACCAAGGAAACGCCACTGCTTCGCATGAAACGATCACTCCTCCTCATCGCCCTCGCTTTGCTCCCGCTCATCGGCCGCGCGGACAATCCCAAACCGGTCGGGATCGAAGTCGCGCGCACGTTCCCTTATTCGATGATCGGACAGCTCACGTTTTTCAGCGGCGATGGCGCTTACGTGGGGAGCGCCACGACGGTGCAGCCGCGCGGCATCATCACGGCGGGGCACAATCTTTACGATGCCTTCGCCGGCTGGTCCACGGATGTCGTCTTCAACCGCGGCCACTATGACAGCACGAATCTGGCGGTGAGATATGCGACGCGGATTTTCGTTCTCAGCGGCTATCAGGAAAATGTGACGACCTATGGCGGCGATGACGTGAGCGCGTTCCGGCGCGATACCGGCGGGGCGATTTTCAAGAGCAAAGTCGCTGCCGGCGGCTACCTCGGATGGAGCACGGACAAGACGCTGCTCACCAGCTCCGCGGCGCGAGTGGCGCTCGGATACGGCGCGGAGATTCACAGCGGCGATCAGCTTCTCTCAGTCGCGGCGGTGAAGCCGTTCGCGGCGGTGAACGGGGCCGGGGCGTTTTTCGAAAGCCTGGGAACCGGCATCGAAGCGGGCATGAGCGGCGGCCCGCTGATCGGGACTCTCCCGGACGGCAGCCCGACGCTGTGCGGCGTGGTGATTTCCGGCTCCGACGATCCGGTCGCGGGCGGCGTGCGCAGAGTGAACGGCGGCACATCGGATTTCATCCTGCGTTACTTGAGCAGCACGACGGGGCAGTAAGCCGTGGACCGACGCCAGGCGATTCTCTTCGCGGCGTGCGCGCTTGTCGGCGCGATCCTCTTTTACTGGCTGGGAAGCGGAGGGAAAACGGCGCGCCGTCCCGCGAGTCCGCTGCCGCCCTCGAATGCCATTGCCGCAGCGACCCCGACGCCCGCGGCCAATCTCTCGCTCGCGGATCGCATCGGCGCGGTGCTCGCAAAGCTCCGCCGCAACGGGGCGAACGCCGACGATCTCGCGTGGCTCCGGCGCGATCTTTTTGCGGACCCCGCGGCAGGCATCGCGGCCATCCGGCGGTTTCTGGCGACGCATGAAGACGCCGCGACGGGGCAGCGATTCATCGTGACGAAAGATGGCGTCCTCGGCGGCGCGCCGACGCTGCGTCTGTTCCTCCTCGACGCGCTCGGGCAGCTCTCCCGGCAGGTTCGGCAGGGCGACGGCGCGGCGGTGGCGCGCGAGATTTTGGAAAAGAAAGACTCCCCCGACGAGTGGGCGCTCGCGCTGCGCAATCTCGCGTGGGACGAGCCAAAGTCGCGCGCCTTCCTCGCGCAAAAGATGCACGAGATGCTCGCTTACGAACCGTGGCTCGCCTCGCCGACGAGCGGGATGTTCGAAGCCTTCGACATCGCCGTGTACAGCGGCGACGCCACCTTCATCCCGACGCTCGCCGGCCTTGCACATGGCGAAAACACCGCGCTCCAGCGCGCCGCCACCGTCGCCCTCGACCGCCTCGCCGAGTCCTCGACGCTCGCCGTGATGAATTACCTCAACGCGAACCCGACCGTCATCGCCGACCTCCCATTCGTGCGCGCCGATTACTTCGCCAAGGCCAATCTCGCCGACGTTCCGCAGCGCGCCGCCGTCGAGCGATACCTCGACCGCCCCGACATCACGCCCTCCGAGAAAACCAAGTTCCTCCACGCCATCGCCGCCCCCGGCAGCTTCGTCTCCGACAGCCTCCTCTCGACGCAGCTCCCGCCCGACGACGGCACCGCGCGCCAGGCCGGCATCGCCACGGCCACCGCCGAATGGGCCCGCACGAACCGCTTCCCGCCCCTCCGCGATCATGTGCTGTGGCTGCTCCAGCGGGTGACGGTCGCGGAGTAAGCCCGGCGCATCCCCGCGCCCGTCCTGCTTGTCCCGGCGTGCGGTTTCCGACACAAGACGCGCGTGCTCGCACCCACTCCACCCGCCGCCCCTGCGCGGAAGGATTTCTTCATCAGCTACACCGCGCGCGACGCGGCTTGGGCGGAGTGGATCGCCTCCGTGCTCGAACGCGCGGGCTTCAGCACCGTCTTCCAGGGCTGGGATTTCCGCGCGGGCCAGGATTTTATCGTGAAGATGCGCGACGCGGTGCGGCAGTGCGAACGTCTCGTCGCCGTCTTCTCGCCCGCCTACTTCCAGTCGGGGCCCGCGGGCGCGGAGATCGACGTTTATCTCGGTCGCGAGTGGGGTGGGGAAAACCGCCTGGTCATTCCCGTGCTCGTCGAACCCGTGCCGGAGCGCGACCTCTTCCAAAGCCGCATCTACATCGACCTCACGCGGCTCGACGAAGCCGCCGCCGCCACGGCCCTGCTCGACGGCATCCGCGCCACGCCCGTCGATCGCACCGCGTCGCGCGCTTTTCCGGGAAAAGTGGGGGCTCCCATGCCCGGCCCGTCCATCCCCTTTCCTGGCTCCCCGCTTCCGCCGAACAACCTCCTCGCCGCCGGCATCACCCCCAACGACAGCTTCGTCGGGCGCGTGGATGAACTCGCGCGCCTCCACGCCGCGCTCGGCGCGGAGGAAGGCGTGGCGCTCACCCAGGCGCTCGTGGGCGACGGCGGCTTTGGCAAGACCGAAATCGCCCGCGCCTACCTCTTCCGCCACGGGCGCGAATACGACGGCCTCTGGTGGGTGGATGCCTCCCGCGAGCGGCACAACCTCTCCACCGAAGAACTCGCCCGCACCCTCGGCTTCGCGGTGCCCGACCAGGTGGATTTCCCCGCGCTCCGCCGCGCCCTCGCCGCGCATTTGGGCGAAAAGAAAAGCCTCCTCATCCTCGACAACGTGGACGAGGCGGACGCCCTCCGCGACTGGCGCATCCCCGCGCCCGCGCGCCGGCTCATCACCACCCGGCTGCGCGGGCCGGACTTCGGGCGGCTCGCCCGGATCGAAGTCGATGTCCTCCCGCCGCCCGACGCGCGCGCCCTGCTCGCCGGCGACCGCGCGGATTTGCGCGCGGGGCAAGACCCGGCGCTTGATGCCATCGCCACGGAACTCGGCCGGCACGCCCTGGCCGTCGCGCTGGCGGGCGCCTACCTCGGGCGGCATGTCACGGCCAGGCCGGAGGACTTTCTGGAGCAAATCCGCCTCGAGCGTTCCACCGTGAGCGCCGAAGTGCTGGAAAAGCTGACGCCCCGGCAGCATCGCGGCGAAGACTACACCCTCAGCGTCTTCGCCGCGCTCTCGCTCCACCTCGGCGAACTGGCCGGCCAGCCCGCCGGGCGCGTGCTGGAGGCCACGGCGTTCCTGCATCCGGCGGGCATCGCGCTCCCGCTACTCGCCGAAGTGCTCGCCGAGTGGGGAGCCGGGGAAATCGACGTGCCCGCGCAGGTGGATGAGCTGGTCCGGCGTTCGGTCGTGCGGTATTCCGGCGCAGTGAGCCTGCACCGGCTCACCCAGCGCGTCCTCCGCGCCCGGCTCGCCCCCGCGCCGTCCCGCGACCTGCTGCGTGCCGTGCTCGTGGTGCTCGCCCGGCGGCTGGACGATGCGCTCGATCCGATGAAGCTCGGCGAGCATCAGCCCTTCATCCCCCACGCGGAGTCCGCGCTGGCCTTTGCGAAAGAGAGCGACCTGCACGCGGAGGCGGGGGAACTGGCCATTGATCTCGCGAACTATCTCCACACTCGCGCGGAGTACGCCGCGTCGCTCGACGCGGCGGCACGGGCCGAAAAGGAATACCGCACGGCCTTCGGTAATGAACACGAGAAGGTCGCCGTGGCCGTCGGCATTCGCGGCTACGTGCTCAGGCAAATGGGCGAGCTGGACGCAGCGCTGGCCTGCTTTCAGGAAGCCGAGCGCATCGTCCGCGCGGCCTTCGGCGACGATCACCCCAGCGTCGCCATCCGCGTCAACAACCGCGGCAGCGTGCTCTGGGACAAAGGCGATCTGGACGGGGCGCTGGCCTGCTTTCAGGAAGCCGAGCGCATCGACCGCGCGGCCTTCGGCGACGATCACCCCGACGTCGCCAGAGACGTCAACAACCGCGGCAACGTGCTCCAGGCCAAAGGCGAGCTGGACGGGGCGCTGGCCTGCTATCGGGAAGCCGAGCGCATCGACCGCGCGGCCTTCGGCGACGATCACCCCAACGTCGCCATCCGCGTCAACAACCGCGGCAGCGTGCTCCGGGCCAAAGGCGAGCTGGACGGGGCGCTGGCCTGCTTTCAGGAAGCCGAGCGCATCGACCGCGCGGCCTTCGGCAACGATCACCCCAACGTCGCCACCTGCGTCAACAACCGCGGCTTCGTGCTCCAGGACAAAGGCGAGCTGGACGGGGCGCTGGCCTGCTACCGCGAGGCCTTTTCCATTTGGCTCCGCAAGCTCGGGCCGCGGGCGGGGAATACTTTGCTCGGGGCACGGAATCTCGCCGCGCTGGGCGTGGACCCGGTGAAGCTGGCCGGGGAGCTCGCCGGGCCGGAAGTGGCGGCGGAGTTCGAGGTCCACTACCGGGCCGCCCGCGCACGGCAGGCCTGATCCCGCCCCGCGCGCGGGAGGAACCGTTTCCCATCCCCCCGTCCCGAAAACACATCGGAATTCCGACCAATCCCATCCCCCCGTCCCGAAGGGACGCCGGAAATTAGCCGGTGGTGGAGCGAGTCCGCGAGCGCAACCACCGGATCCCCAGGAAAACGCGCCCCGCCCCGGCAGGGGCGATGGAACGGCGCGGGCCTCCCGGTTCCATCGCCCCTGCCGGGGCGGGTTCCGTTGGGTGGATGGTTCCGGTGGTTCCGCTTCGCTCCACCACCGGCTAATTTCCACCGTCCCTTCGGGACGAAGAGGCGGCAGGTATTGCAGGCCGCATCCCCGCGCCCGCGAGACACATCGCAAATCAGACCAATCCCATCCCCGCGCCCGCGAGACGCATCGCAAATCAGACCAATCCCATCCCCACGCCCGCGAGACACATCGCAAATCAGACCAATCCCATCCCCGCGTCCCGAAGGGACACCGGAAATTAGCCGGTGGTGAAGCGAGTCCGCGAGCGCAACCACCGGATCCCCGGGAAAACGCGCCCCGCCCCGGCAGGGGCGATGGAAATTAGCCGGTGGCGCAAGCCACCGGACCCGCCCCGAACGACCATCGCCCCGGCCGGGGCGGCGGAGGCGTCACCACAAATACCGGTCGTCGTATTCCACCGCGCCGCGCTGGAGGAACTCGAGGTATTCCTCCTGAAACGTGCGGGTGCGATGATGTTCCTCCTGCCGCGCAATGTATTCGCGCACCGCCGGGCACTGCGGCGCGCCCACGGTGAATGCACCATATCCCTCCTGCCACGCAAAGGCCCGTTCGCCGACCTCCCGATGCACCCAGCCCGACGAGACGGATTTGATTTCACGCATCACATCCGCGAGGCAATGGGTGGCGCGCAGCCCGATGAGCAGATGCACATGGTCGCCCACCCCGCCGATGGCCTCCGGGATTCCATCGAGCTGCCTGACGGTGCCGCCGAGGAAAGCGTGCAGCCGTTCCCGCCACGCGGGGATGATGAGCGGCACGCGGTCTTTGGTGGAAAAGACGAGGTGGTAGTGGAGGGATAAATGGGTGGATGGCATGGTGGCGCGCATTCTCCCGCGCCCCTGCCGGGGCGCACGGCTTTTTTTTGCGGCGATCCGGTGGCTTGCGCCACCGGCTAATCTCCGCCGTCCCTTCGGGACGATGAGGCGGCAGATATTGCAGGCCGCATCCCCGCGCCCGCAAGACACATTGGAATCCCGACCAATCCCATTCCCCCATCCCGAAAACACATTGGAATCCCGACCAATCCCATTCCCCCCGTCCCGAAAAAACATCGCAAATCAGACCAATCCCATCCCCCCATCCCGAAAACACATCGCAAATCAGACCAATCCCATCCCCCCGTCCCGAAAACACATTGGAATCCCGACCAATCCCATCCCCCCGTCCCGAAGGGACACCGGAAATTAGCCGGTGGTGAAGCGAGTCCGCGAGCGCAACCACCGGATCCCCGGGAAAATGCGTCCCGCCCCGGCAGGGGCGATGGAACGGCACGCGCATCCGGGTTCCATCGCCCCTGCCGGGGCGGATTCCGCTGGGTGGATGGTTCCGGTGGTTCCGCTTCGCTCCACCACCGGCTAATTTCCGCCGTCCCTTCGGGACGATGAGGCGGCGTTTCCTGAATCTACGCCGTCCCTTCGGGACGATGAGGCGGCGTTTCCTGATTCTCCGCCGTCTCTTCGGGACGCGGGGATGGGATGCGTCTAATTCCTGATGGCTTGCCCGGTCGCACGGGCGCTCCCCCTTTAGATCGGCCCGGAAAAATTCACCGGCGCGCTTGCCGTCCCGTCGCCCACGGCATTTTTCCCCACGACATAGACGAGCCACGGCGCGCCGGAGACGCCGGTGAAGACGTATTGATGGTCGGGGATCGCTCCCGCGCGCAGCACGTAATCATTTGTGGCCGGCTCCTGCACAAAAATGTCGAACGTGTCGGCACCCGTGGCGCCGTACTGGAGCAGGACGGTCGTGGTCCCATCGCCGGTGACGCTGCTGATGCTGGCCGGGCCGGGCACCGTGGGATCGGGGGTGCCGCCGCCGCCGCCGCCGCCGCCATTGCCGCCCGCCGAGCCGTTCGGCGCGGTGGGGATGGCGTCGATGATTTCGCGCTCGGGGGTGCCGGGGTCGAATTGCGAGCGGCCTTCGCTGAGCGCGGCGGTGTTGAAATCGAGCA
>JAYVRQ010000093.1:0-8044 GCA_043776145.1 Chthoniobacteraceae bacterium | reverse complement strand
TTTTAGCGTAGCAGAGTGAGTAACAGACCCTCAGTCGCGCTAGTCAGTCGTTCCAATGCCAACGGTGGTGGGGCAAGCCGAATCGCTGAAGAACTTGGGGAATGGTTGCTCCACGCTGGTTCACGAGTCACACATTACTGCGCCTCTCCGGTCGGTTCGTTGAAACCCTTCCAAGCCCCACTCTTTCCATCCAGTCTTGCCGGAAAACTCTCACGTACAACGCACCGCTTCAGCCGTCGTCTTGGACTCAATGAGCTTATTCCGTCCGAGTATTACGCAACATTGTCGGCAGTCTTGCACGAATTCGACGTTGTCCATTTTCATGATTTGAACGGTGCGATCTCGCCCCTGACATTGAAGCTTTGCTCCCTTGGAAAGAGGGTGGTTTTCACCGCGCATGACTGCTCCTGCTTCACTGGCGGCTGTATATACCCTCTTCACTGCGAAGGCTATTTGAAAAGCTGCGGACATTGCCCTCAACTGCCGTCCCTGGGCGCGCGCTTCGACCTAACGCCGGTCAATATCGGGATCAACCGCTGGCTGGCTCGGCAAGAATTGATCCAATACGTTTTCCCATCGAAGTGGCTGAGAGAGAAAGCGTCACGCAGCCTTCGCTTTTCAAGGAAGGTCGAAGTCATTCCCAATGGATTTTCATCTGTAGGGTATGATTTCCGTTCAAAGATAGTGGCGCGCCGGGAACTCGGAATCCGCGATGAACGCAAGGTGATCCTGGTGGCGGCGCATTACCTTGCAGAGCCTAGAAAGGGAGTGGCTTTCGCTTTCGCTGCGATTCAGTCGGTGAAGGATATGGATCCACTCATTATATTCGTCGGAATCCCTCCCGCTGATGTCGAAGTGAAAATGCCCGAAATTTCCTTCTGGCTGACTGGCTTTGTCAGCGACAAACGGAGATTGGGGGCGATCTTCGCGGCATCGGATGTCTTTCTGTTTCCTTCATTGGAGGACAATCTTCCGATCATGGTGCAGGAAGCGATGGCGGCGGGCACGCCTGTCGTGGGATTTGCTGTGGGCGGTGTTCCGGAAATGGTGGAGAACCGCCGCACGGGCTGGCTTTGCGAACCAGCTGATCAAACCGGGCTCAATGCAAACCTGCGCGAAGCACTCACATCTGATAATCTTTCTGAATTCGGAAAAAATGCCCAAGCGTATGTAGGTGAACATTATGCTGTCGATGAATTCGGCGACAGGCATCTGAATCTATATGAGGAGATATCAAAGTGAAGTCAGTAGCGTCCTTTGACATATTCGACACCCTCCTGACGCGCAGAGTCGCAACTCCGACTAGTCTGTTTTACATTCTCGGAAACCGCGCGATCCGGGCCGGATTGATCGAAGGCACAGCGTCCCACTTCCGCGACCAGCGGGTCAGGGCTGAGGAAGAGGCGCGAATGTCGATTCCCGGAGGAGAAGTAACATTGGAGGATATATATTGTCTTGTGAAATCAAAGTTGGGGTTGTCCGCCTCGGTCGGAATCGCTCTGGCTCAGATGGAATTGGATGTAGAAACCGAGTTCATCATTCCGGTCCCCTATGCTGGTGACATGCTCCGGGTAGCAAGGTGTCGAAATTTTGGGATCATTTTCATTTCGGACATGTATCTTCCAACTCCATTCATACGCGCCCGACTCGAAGAACATGGCTTTTGGCAGGATAACGACCGGCTGTATGTATCCAGCGAATGGAAGACCTCCAAAGCCGAAGGCACGTTGTTTCGGACAATTCTGGAGCGCGAGAAATTACAGCCAGCGATGATTCTCCACACCGGAGACCGGCGCGATGCGGACGTCGAGCAGCCCCTGCGCTTAGGCATGAAGGCAAGGCAATTGGACGTCTGCCGCCTCACGCACTATGAGCAAATGTTGGAGGAATACGCAGCGGAATCGGCTGGATTCTCCTCGCTGGTCGCTGGAACGAGCCGACTCGCGCGGCTGCAAGATCAACCGCCTAAAAAGCATGAAGCAACAATCTCCGGGATCGCCAGTTCGCTGATTTCGCCAATCATCACATTCTACGCAATGTGGCTTCTTCAGGAGGCCCGAAAACGTGGAATCCAAAGACTATACTTCGTCGCACGCGATGGATACCTCGTGAAAAAGGTCGCGGATGCCTTAATCCGGGCGTTGGGCTTGCGATTGGAGTCGCGTTACTTGTACGGCAGCCGGCAGGCATGGCATCTTCCGGCAATCACCGACTTCTCCGCAGATTCGCTCTCATGGCTTTTTGAGCGAACACGAACTCTTACCCTGCGCATTGTTCTAGGCCGATTGCAGACGACTCCCGAAGAAATGCGCAAGAATTTAGCATTGCTAGGCTGGCCATCGTCAAAGTGGGACTGCCGTCTCGATGAGGAATCGTTGAGAAAATTGCGCGTGGATTTGCTCGGCAGCACTGACTTTCGCGGGTTCGTCAAAAAACTGATCGAATCAAAGCAGGAGACTACCGTTCGTTATCTGGAACAGGAGGGATTGTTCGATTCGACTCCGTGGGCCATCGTCGATCTTGGCTGGCACGGACGGCTGCAGCAATCGTTGGAAAAGTTGCTGGCCACGAAACAACCCGCGAAAACATTCGGACTATACTTTGGGTTATATTCCGATTCACCAGCACTTGTCAGGTTGGAGACGGCTTCCTATCTCGATTGGAATTTGAGAAACCCTCCTCCATCGAAAGACATTCCATCCCTCGTGTTTCTCATGGAAAGTTTCTGCACGGCTCCCCACGGATCCACTGTTGGATACCGGCAGGAAGCCGATGAAAATGTGACTCCCCAATGCCGCGAGAAAGGTTTCGAGCCACTGGAAAAATGGGGTGTCTCCACCGTTCATGCTGCGGTCGAGACTTTCGCAAAAAAATTGGGGGAGCTTCGCCTGGATGAAAAGATTCTGGAGTGGGATGCGAAACCAGCCTTGCTTCAGATATTGGGAGCATTCTCCAGAAATCCCCATGCCTCGGAGGCTCGTGCCTGGGGTGCATTCCCCTACGAAGATGAGCAAGCCGGCAGTGTGCGGGAGCGGCTTACCAAGGGCTACGCACTCACTTGGGAAAACCTCCGAATTGCACTGACTTTTGGCGACGAGCGATTGCTGCCCGCATCGTGGAATGTCCTCTGGCACGGAGGGCAGGCGCACATGCTTTCCGTGAACAATGTACTGATTAGAATGGCCATCCGATTGGGTTGGGCCAAACGAGTGATGGGACAGCTTGCGCGGCGGGGTGTTAGTCACCGAGTTTGTTGAAAACCCCGGTTGCATTCGTCGTCTTTAACAGGCCGGAACTGACACGTCGGGCGTTTCAACGCATCCGTGAGGCGCGACCCTCAACGCTGCTGGTGGTATGCGATGGCCCCCGGCGCGATCGGCCAGACGATCAAGGCAAGGTGGATGAGGTGCGGAGGATTATCGCGAAGGGTGTGGACTGGCCGTGTGAGTTGCTTACGAACTACTCAGATGAAAATTTAGGCTGCCGGGAACGCCCAAAATCGGGATTCGACTGGGCGTTTTCACTGGTGGAAAATGCCATTTTTCTTGAGGACGATTGCCTGCCGGATCCGTCCTTTTTTACTTTCTGCGAGGAAATGCTTGATCGGTTTCGGAACGATGAGCGCGTTCTACATATCAATGGAACGAACTTCATCGCTCCCTATGTTTCCCCAAAAACTTCCTATTTCTTTAGCAAATACGTTTGGGTGTGGGGCTGGGCAACGTGGCGTCGCGCCTGGCAGCACTATGATTACACGATGGCTACTTGGGATGCCCGCTGCCAAGCATTGAAAGGCAGCTTCGACACAAGCCGGGAACAAGCCTTCTGGATGTCCACATTCCAGGAGGCGCGCCGGGATTGGCACGCAGCCCAAGCCTGGGATTTCCCCTGGATTTACTCATGCTGGACTCATGGCGGTTTGTCGGTGGTGCCGGCAGTCAATCTCGTCGAGAACCTGGGTTTCGGACCGGACGCCACTCATACAAAGGATAGCGCGTCTTACCACCTTCGTGTGCCTGCGGAAAATCTGCGCGTGCAACGACATCCTGATTGCATGCAACGCAGCCGTCTTCGAGATGATATGATGTTTCGAGCCTATGCGGGCGAGCGATTAAGTCCATTAGCTAATCTTACGGGAGCTCTCCGCGTCCTGCATCGACGAATGGCTGGACCCCGCGAATGAACGCGGCAATCCGGCGTCGTTTAGTTTCGCTGCGCAATCAATTCCAACACCACGGAGTCGAAGTCTCGTCTGGCTCCAGTCTCAACCCACAGGCGCAGATTGAACGGGGGGTGCGGTTTGGCCGGGATTGCACCGTGTTAAAAGCCAGCCTGCGCGGTCCGTGTTTGGTGGATGACAGGGTGCTGATCTGTGACAACGTCACAATAAATGCCTCCAAGTTAGGTTCCGATTGCCGGATTGAAACCAATGCCAGCGTTTCTGGCAGTCTCTTGGAGTCCAATGTTGCAGTCCACCAAAATGCCGAACTCTGCGGAGTCAATGTGGGGCGGTTTTCATATATCGCGCGCGAGACAATTCTCAACGAAGTCGATGTCGGCCGCTTTTGTTCGATTGGCCCGCGTTGCCTTATTGGTAGCGGTGAACATCCCGTGGACTGGATATCGACCTCGCCAGTCTTTTATTCGGCGATCAAGCAGACAGGCCGCAGTTTTGCGGAAAGCCTCCCGAAAAATGCCAGCTTTACCGAACGTCGCCAAATCGCGATCGGGAACGATGTATGGATTGGAGCGCATGTTTTTGTGCGCGACGGGGTGAACATCGGGAACGGGGCCATTGTTGCCGCTGGAGCCGTCGTCATTCGGGACGTGCCGGCCTTCGCGGTGGTGGGCGGAGTTCCCGCGAGAAATATCCGCTTCCGTTTTCAGCCGGAACATATTGAGGAAATGCAGTCAATCGCGTGGTGGAATTGGTCTGAGGAACTTCTGCGGAAAGCCCAACCGCTGATTTCCTCCGCGAACATTGAGCCCTTTCTAGCGTTCGCCCGGGAGCACAACAGCCGCTTATGAGCTTGATATCGGTAGTCATTCCAGTTTACAACGCCGCACGGTTTTTAGATGTTGCGATCGAAAGCATCCTTGGCCAAACCTATCACGACTTTGAAGTAATCGCCGTCAATGACGGTTCGACTGACCAATCCGGTTCCATCCTTGCCAAGTGTGCTGCCCGCGACGCCCGCATCCGTGTGGTCAGCCAGCGAAACACTGGAATCGTCGGGGCGCTAAATAATGGAGTAGCTGCGGCACATGGAGAGCTGATCGCTCGAATGGATGCCGATGACATCTGTATGCCTCTACGTTTGGAAAAACAGGTCGCTTATCTAAGAGAGCATCCGGAATGTGTGGTCGTCGGCACCGATGTTTTATACACCGACCCTGAAGGCGCACCCCTGATCCAACACCGCCCTTCCGAGTATCACGTCGGAATCGTAGAGCAATTGCTGAGCGGTAATGGCGGAGCCTTAATACATCCGACGATCATGGTGCGTCGCCACTTGCTAGAAAAATCGGGTGGTTACCGGGCTCACTATCAGTGGATCGAAGATTTAGATCTTTACCTGCGGCTTTCCGAACTGGGGCGACTGGCTAATCTCCCCGACGTGCATCTCCACTACCGTCAACATCTCCAAAGCGTGAATTATACGCGTCGTGGCCGCGACGAGCTGCGGATGGAATTGTTAAACCCGCGTCGTCAGACGCTGGGTCTGTCCCCATTGGCGTCGGAACCTTCGCAAACACAGAGTTACCGCGCGGCGGACTGGCGACGGCATTGGGCCTACGACGCCGCTCGGGGAGGCAACTGGGCTTCTGCCCGTAAGAATGCGAGGAAGGCACTGGCGGCATCTCCATTCGACAGAAGAAACTGGCAGTGCTTCCGCTATGCCATGAGTGCCGCATCAATCATTGAAAATCGGTCTGAGAATGTGGCAATGACACTCCCATGAATCCCGCACGGGCGCTCGTGCATCAGGTCATGGAGTTCACCGGCGTTGACCGCCGGATCGACGCGCACCAAGTAAATTGCCGGCTCGAACACCACCGGCAACGAAGGCATCCGGTGATGGATGCCGAAACCACGAACAACTGGCTTGGGGAAAAAATATCCAAAGGGCGGCCAGCAGCCATTGGCAAGCTCGGTTCCAGTGAGTGCTGGGCGTTGGCCTGGCATCTGCGTCTCCGGCGATTTTACAAATATACGTGGTGTCCGCCAACATTCGGTGAGTTGGACCTTGCGGAGCAGTCCGGCGTATTCCCAAAAACGGAGGAATTGTTTCATCGGTTTGCGAAACTATATCTGGAGCGGCTGCAAAATCTCGACGGGAGTGCCGTCTGGCAAAACGTCGGCGAGGGTCGCATTCTAGAGCGGTATGCTCCTTCGGCTCAATGGCTGTCCATCAAGGGACTGGAGCCGTACCTATTCTCACAGCCCTGGTCACAGGCGCTGGCAGGGAAAAGAATTCTGGTGATCCATCCATTCGCGGAAAGCATTCGTTCGCAGTTTAGTCGTAGGAATCTTGTGTGGAGGGACATGCCTGCCATTCTGCCGGAGTGCGAAATTGAGGTCGTTCGCGCTCCCTACGGATTTTCCAAAACGGATTTCGCGGATTGGTTCGAGATGTTGCAATGGCTGCAAACGCAAGTGGAGCAGGCATTCGCGAGGGAGCCGTTTCAGGTGGCCTTGATCGGCTGTGGAGCGGCGGGCATCCCGCTGGCGGCGAAAGTCAAAGAGATGGGCGGAATCGGCATTCATCTTGGCGGGCCGCTGCAACTACTGTTTGGAATTCGCGGTCGGCGCTGGGAAAAACTCCCCGGTTTCGACCATGTATTCAACGAGTTCTGGATTCGACCGAATTCAGAAGAAACGCCGGAAACCGCAAATGTTGTCGATAACGGCGGATATTGGTAGGCATCAAAGCATGTCGGCCTCGGGTGAAAACGCAGACAAAGTGGGGTTGCCACTTCTCGCTTTGCTTCGGAGGTGGTTAATCGGGTGGACATCCATCGTGGAGATCGAACAGCATTACCTGATTTCCTCGGTCATAACCGATAAGTCAGTAGTCATGGATTTGGGTGCAAACATGGGCCGATTTTCCGCGCAAATCATTGCCCAATTCGGATGTAATGTCCTCGCCGTTGAGCCGGAGCAGGTAAATTTCGAGGCAATATCGGAACACCCAAAGCTGCACAAACTTCAGGCAGCAGTCGGTGGAAAGTGTGGACGCTCCGGCATCAGTATTTCCCCGGATTCAACAGGACATCGCTTAAATGCACTGAGCGGGACGGAGACAGCAACCGGGCAGGTCGTGGCCGTGCATGACTTCCCTTCACTGATGGCATTGACCGATATTCACCAGATTGATGTGATGAAGATCGACGTGGAAGGGTGCGAGTGGGATTGGCTGGATACGATGAGCGAGGAGCAACTGAAGTCAGTCGGTCAGTTGACCATCGAATTTCATGGTTTCCTGCCTGAGTATCGGGAAACCAACCGCACATGGGCGAACTATCAAAGGCTGATGAGGCTTGGATTCCATTGCATCGAAGATCCGAAATTCGGTTCCTACAATGTCCTCTTTGTGAATCGACAGTTAAAGATTGGGCGGCTTGCCGACCGTGTTTTGCTCCCGCTGCTTGGGAAATTGCTGAAAATTCAATGGAAGCTGAGCCGACTTCAGCAGCGCCTGTTTCAATCGGTTTGATCGGACAAGATGCCATCTGGATCAAGACTCGTCTATTTTGGTCACGCGCCGATGGAAGGCGCGGGCAGTGCAATTATCGTTTTGCGGCATCTGCGGCGTCTCGCGGCGAAGGATTGGCGTATCACAGTCATATCGGATTGGGGCCAGGAATTGAAATACTGTGAACAAGAAGGCTGGCCCGTGTTTCATTTAACGCACCGCAAGCCTTGGTGGCCACCATACAAACCGGCGAACCCACTGCTGCGCGGGATTCGGCATTGGTTGTGGGCGGGGGAGTGCGACCGCTTTCTCAAAAGGGTCCGGCCCGACGCGGTGTTCACTTACCT
>JAYVRQ010000092.1:0-8061 GCA_043776145.1 Chthoniobacteraceae bacterium | reverse complement strand
TCCCCCCGTGCATCCACCGCGCTCCCGCCACCCATCCCGGCCAGCCGCCGCGGTTGCTGCTCATCAGTTGAGAAGGCCAATAATCACACGATCCGTTTCGCGCCGGCATAGACATTCATCGAGCGCCCGCGCAGGAAGCCGGCGAGCGTCTGCCCGCTTTCCTTTGCAAACTCGACCGCAAGGCTGCTCGGCGCGGAGATCGCGGCGACGACGGGGATGCCCGCGGCGTGCGCCTTCTGCATCATCTCGAACGAAGCGCGTCCGCTCAGCAGCACGACGTGGCCGCGCAGGGGCGTGAGCTTTTCGAGCAGCGCAAAGCCGGTGAGTTTGTCGAGCGCGTTGTGCCGGCCCACGTCCTCGCGCACGGCGATGAGTTTTCCTTTTCCATCGAAGAGCGCGCAGGCGTGGAGGCCGCCGGTGCTTTGGAAAGTTTTCTGCTCGCGCGAAAGTTGGCGCGGCAGGGAGAGCAGCAACTCGGCGGGGATGCGCACGTTGTCGCGCAGCGGGCGGCGGCGTTTCATCACGGAGTCGATGGTCGTCTTCCCGCAGAGCCCGCAACTCGATGTGGTGAGTACGTGCCGCGAGAGCTTGGCCGGATCGAACGAGCCCGGATGCGCGAGGCCGACATCGACGGCGTTGCCCGCGCTTTTCGTTCCGCTCGCGACGCACGTCGTGATGTCGAAAATGTCCTTCGCGGATTTCACGATGCCTTCCGCGAGGAGAAAGCCGGCGGCGAGTTCGCGGTCGCATCCCGGCGTGCGCATCGTGACGGCGATGCTGCGGCCTTCGATGCGAATCTCGAGCGGTTCCTCGCGCGCGAGAAGGTCGTCGCGCTCGCCCGCTTTCGCGGCGTCCTCGTAGCGCATCAATCGGGTCGGGCAGGTCTCGGACATCGCGGGCATCTTCCCTCACGCGCGCCCCAGCACGAGCACGGCATTGATGCCGCCGAAGCCGAAGGCGTTGTTCATCGCGTGGCGGAGCGGTTGTTCGCGTCCCGTATTCGGAACGATGTCGAGGTCGCACGCGGGGTCGGGGGTGCGGTGGTGCAAGGTGGGCGGGAGAAAGCTGCGGTCGAGCGCGAGGGCGCAGAGCATCGTTTCCATCGCGCCGGTCGCGCCGAGGGGATGCGCGGTGAAAGGCTTCGTGCCGCTGATGGCGAGGCGCGCGGCGTGTTCGCCGAAGACGGTGCGGATCGCGGCGCATTCGTTGGCGTCGTTGAGTTGCGTGCCGCTGGCGTGGGCGTTGATGTAGTCGATGTCGGTGGGCGCGAGGCGTGCGTCGGCGAGCGCGGCGTTCATGCAGTCGATGACGGCTTCGCCGCCGGGGAGCGGCGTGGTCATGTGGTAAGCCTCGTTGTTCAAGCTGTAGCCGAGCACCTCCGCGTAGATGCGCGCGCCGCGCCCGATGGCGTGCTCGCGTTCCTCGATCACGAGCGAGGCCGCGCCTTCGCCCATCACGAAGCCATCGCGCGCGAGGTCGAAGGGCTTGCACGCGAAAGGCGGGTCGCCTGCCCACCGGCTCATCGTGCGGATGAAATCGAACGCGCCGAAAGTGAGCGGGCTCAGCGGCGCTTCGGAGCCGCCGGCGATCATCACGTCGGCCATGCCGTCGCGGATGTAGCGCATCGCCTCGCCCACGGCGATCACGCCGCTCGCGCACGAATTCGAGTTCGTCGTGCCCGGCCCGCGGAAGCCGCATTCGATGGCGATGTTCGAGTGCGCACTGCCGCCGAAGACTTGCAGCGCGAGCGTCTGGTTCACGCCGCGATTTCCTTTTTTCAAAAAATGCGCGTGCTCCGACTCCGCGCCCGCGATGCCGCCGAGCGCGGTGCCGAAGCTGACGCCGACGCGCGCGTTCGGTTTTTCTTTTGACCACGGCAGCTTCGCGTCATCCAGCGCGAGCAGCGCGCTGGCCACGCTGAATTGCGCGTAACGATCCAGCCGCTTCAGCCGGTGCGGCGGAAAAAACGCGGTCGCATCCCAATCGCGAATCTCGCCGCCGCAGTGCGCCTTGAAATCGCCCGTGTCGAAACTCGTGATCCGCGAAATCCCGCTGCGCCCCGCGCGAATGCTTTGCCAGAAAGCATCGCGCCCGATCCCCGCGCAGGTGATCGGCCCGAGGCCAGTGATGACGGTGCGGCGATGAGCGGTGGAGGACAGGGATGCAGTGTTCAACGTGAGTCGGGCGGATGGCGCAGCGTTCGTATAGCGAAATAAGAACGCGCGGAAACCGAATACCGCGCGTGCAACGCGATCGCATCGAAATGCCGCGATTGCCGCGCAGCGGCAATCACCGCTTGAACGCCGCCGCGTTCGCGATGAATCTCGCGGCGTTGTTCCCACTCGTTGTGATTCCCTTTCGCGCTTTCCTCACCCTCTGTTTGCTCGGAGCCGGGCTGGCCGCCCAGGTTTCCCCGCAACCCGCGATCTTTGGAGTGAACAAACGGGTCGTGCTGGTGAAAGTCCCCGCGGGTTGTGCATCGGTGACGCTCGAACAGCGCGTCGTCTCGCGGAAACCGGGCGAGCGTTTTACGTGGCTTCCGCTGGAGACAAAATCTCCGCGCGGCACGAGCGGAATCGTGCGGTTCACTTTGGCGAAATCTTTGCCCGCGCGGGTGCTGCGCGTTTCCGGCACGATGCTCGCGCTTCCAAACAATCCGCCTGCGGGGAACGTGCCGCCTGCGGAGAAACCGCCCACTCCGATCGTCCCGCCCGTGGAAGAAGTGCCGGTGCAAAGAAATGTCCCGCCGGTGGAAGAGGTGCTGACCGGGGAAATCACGATCTTTGCGCCGGAGCCGGAGCCCAGCATCGTCGGCGAATCCGCGAACGCCATCTACCGGTATCAGAGCATGGTCGAATCCGGCCTCTGGAAAATGCAGGGAAACCGGCTGGTCTTTTACAATGAACTGCAGGGCTTGCAGGTTTTCGACGTGGCGAATCCCGCGCGCCCGCAACTGCGCGGCACACTGCGGACGGCGGGCAATGCCGCCGCGCTGCATGTGCTCGACGCTTCGCATGTGGTGCTGCTGAAAAGGCCCGCGGACTGGACAAGCAGCGAAGTGCCCGGACTGCCGGTGCCCGCGCCGCAGCCGGGGCGCATCGTCGTCCGGCCGAGCCATGTTTCGTCGTCGCAAAATTCCGAAGTCGTCGTTGTCGAGATTCGTGGAGAAATTCCGCAAGCTGCGGCGCGCGTGCTCGTGGATGGCGACGTGCTCGCCAGCCGCGTCGTTGGGAACATTTTATACGTCGCCACCAGGCTGACGCTCCGCACGCCGGCGATGTCGGCGGCGGATGAAGCCGTGTTGATTTCGGCGATCGATCTGACGGATCGCGCGCATCCCGTCGCACGCGGCGAAATACAACTCGTTGGCTGGGCTGTCGGGGTCGTGATGACCGACCGCCTGCTGCTCGCGGCGCATCATCCTCCCGCGGCGAACTGGCGCGAAACGACGATCGCCATCCTCGATATTTCCGCGGCGAACGGAACGATCGTGCGCCGCAGTGCGGTGGTGGCCGAGGGCGGCGTCGAATCCAGCGCGTGCCTGCAACTTCGCGGCGACATTCTTTCCGTGATGATGAGGTTTTCGTCGGCGACAGACTCGAGTGTCGCCAGCACTTTTTCGATTGCCGATCCATCCGCGCCGGTGCCGCTGGGGCATGTGGAACTGCCAATGCGCGTCGATGCGAATGCGACCCGCTACGACGGGGCGCGGGCATACGTGCCGGAAGTCAGCGGCACAGGCCGCGTAGCCGTGATCGATTTCAACGACCCGGCGCACCCGACCCAGACGGCAGTGTTTCAAGCGCCGGGCCAGTGGCCCCTGCTTCGGCCCTTCGACGACCGACTCGTTGCCCTGTCTGCCATTCAGGGTCGCCCACATGTCGCGCTCTACAACGTGAGTGACGCGCGCACACCACGGCTGCTTCAGGAGGTCGAATTGGACGGATATGGTTTCGAGCCCGGCGGCTCTAGGTGGAACGACAACGTGTGGCAAATTTTTCCCGAAAAAAATCTCCTCCTCGTCACGACCATTCCGACCCCCTGGCGGAGATGGCCTCAAAAATCGCAACTGCTCGATTTGTTCCCGGACAACCTCGCCGTCCGCGGAATCATCGACCACGACTTTTCGCCGGGGCGAACGATGGCCCTGGATGCGTCGTTGCTTTCCATCGCCCCCACGCGGCTGATCGGCGTCGATGCCGCGAATCGCAGCCTGCCCACCGTGCAGGTGGATGAGATCATCGCGCGCGATGCCGCGTGTGTTTTTGCCGTCGGCGGATTTCTCCTGCAACTCGACGGCCCGGCGGAAGGCAATGAGTTCCTGCCCGCGACGCTGAATGTTTCGCGCGCGGATGCGCCCGATGCCGTGCTCGCCTCGCGCGTGCTCGCCGCCCTGCCGATCCTCGGTGCCACTTTGAAAGACGGCGTGCTCTACGTCACGCAGGGCGATGACAGATACCTCATCGAGGATTCCATCGGCACCCAGCGTCTCGTGGTTTCCGCTTTCGATGTGTCGGCCCTGCCCGTGCTGCGCGCACTCGGGACGGCGGAGACACGGACCCGAATCCAGAACGGCAATCTCATCGCGCACTGGCCGAGTCCCGGCATTTTGGTTTGGGAAGACTCGGACAATTCGTCCGTGCATTTGCGGGCTTACAACGGTCCGGGCTGGTTTAGTTCTGGCGGGGATTTCAACAGTCCGTGGCGGCGCGCGAAGACCTCGCGCTTCATTGCCTTCGATTTCGCTAATCCCTGGTTCCCGCGGTTTCTCTCCGCAGTGAATGTCAGTCCGCACGGTCCATCGCAAGTGAGCAATGCCTTCGCGACCGGCGGACGGTTGAATCTGAGCTACAAAGTGCTGGCCGACACGCCGGACGATCCCGTCTCTCGCGCCGGACGCCATTTTTTGCTGCGCCTCGATTACGCCAATCCGCTCGTTCCGCGAATCAAGGACAACGCGATCATGCTTCCCGGAAAATTGCGCGGCATTTCCTCCGATGGACAAACGCTTTTCACCACCGGACAAAACTACGACCTCGAAACCGGCATCGTGAAACCGGAGGGCACGGCGCTGCACGTCTCGACCTTGAATGGTCGCACGGTGCGTCTGGTGGATACCACGCCGATCGCCTTCGCCACGCAGCCGGTGTTGCTGCGCGATGACCGCATTTTCACGCTCAACGCACAGTCGGCCTACCTGTCGGTCGTAGCAGGACTTTTCACTATATCCGACAGGCAGCCCAACCCGAACACGAGTTCCCTCGTGGCGCTGCGTCTCGACGCCGCGGGCAAATTCATCAAACTCGCCGAGACCAGCGTCGCGCACGACACGGAGTTGTTCGCGTTTGGCGATCTGCTCGTCACCGCCGATGCCGGGCGCGTGCTGCATCTTTTCGACGCCTCGGCTCCGGGCGCGCTCGCTCTTTTCGGCGAATACACTTTCGACGGCTGGCTCTCGCCGGACCTCTTCGGGGCCGCTGGCGATTTGCACTCCGGCCTGTGGGTGCCCGCGGGCGAATTTGGCATCGAGACCGTGGCCGCGCCGAACTGACCTTCGCAGCGCGCCGCGTCACCCGCCATTTTCAAAATGCTCCTTGAATCGCGCGAGCGTGCGGCCCGCGACGTGGCCGATGAAAACCTTGTCGATGACCGGCTCCGCGAGCCACGCGAGCGCGCGGACGCGGAACTTCAAATCATGCACGATCTCGACGCGCGTGCCATCGCGCGTGGGCGTGAGCGTCCAGACGACCCTCATGCCTTTCGTCCATTTCCTGAGATGCACGAAATGCAGTTCGAGCGCCTGCTCGTCGGCCCAGAATTTGGAAGTCCACGAAATCGGAAGGCCCGTCCGCGTCGCGGCCATCTCGACGATGCGATGATCGCCGCCCGCGCCGATGAAGCGCACCCAGCGGTAATGCGGCAGCATCTCCGGCCACTTCGCGAGATCGCGCACCGTCTCGAAGATTCGCTCGCGGGGTGCGCGGATGAAAATCGATTGGCCGGTGTGCATTGAGGCCGCGAATGTCCGGGGCCGGATGGATGGTGTCGAATTTTTTCGCGGTGTCCGCTCAAGCGACGCGGTAGCGGAGGAAACATTCGCCGCCGATGATCTGCATTTCGCGCAAGGTGCAGCGCGCCGACTTTGGCAGGAAGTCGCCCGGGAGGCCGGTGAGCGTGGGCGCTCCGATGCCGCCGAAGAGGCGCGGACAGAGCGTGAGGTGGATTTCATCGACGAGATTTTCGGCGAGGAGCGCACAGAGGAGGCGCGGGCCGCCTTCGCAGACGAGGCGTTTTACGCCGTAGTCGGAGCGCAGGGTGGCGAGCAGGGCGGGGAGATTCACGGCAGGGCTTTCGTGGAGCCAGAGGTCGGCTTTCGCGGCGAGTGCGGTGCGCGTGCGCTGGGTCATGCGCGTGGTTGAGAAGACGACGATGGGGGAAAAGTCTTTGGTGAAGACGCGGAGGTCGGGAGCGATGCGACCGGAGTTGCTGACGATGACGCGCAGGGGATGCGGCGGCTGTTGGCGTTTCGCGCGGGCGGCGCGGAGGGTTTCGTCGCTGATGCCCATCGTCATGTGATCGGCGGCGACGGTGCTGGCACCGACGAGGATGGCGTCGGCGGTGGCGCGGATTTCGGTGAGGCGGCGCTTGTCGCGTTTCGAGGAAAAATCGGCGGGCGTGTGTTTGCGCGTGGAGACGCGGCCATCCCAGGTGATCGCGAAATTCACGGTGACGAACGGACGCTTCACTGCCGTCTGGCCGTTTCGCGCGCGGCTTCGAGTTCGAGTTCGGTTTCGACGGCGGAATGTTCGACGGCGGCGACTTCCCGCCGCATCTCGCGCAGGCGCGCGTGTTCGCTCGGGCGGTACGCGAGATAGATCGCCGCGCCGACGAGCCCCCAGAAAAGCGTGAGCACGTAGCCGGTGGACGAGATGACGACGGCGACGGCTTCGGGGACGCCGCACAAATTCCCGAGAAAAATCTGGAACAACCCTTCGCGCACGCCGACGCCGCCGACGCTGATGGGGAGCGAGACGAGCGTATCCACGATCGGAGTGATGGCGAAAAATTCGAGCGGTGGCGGCGTGCGCGTGTCGGGCGAGGCGAAGGCGAGCGTGGCGCAGTAGAAGGTGGCGATGTAGCCGAGATGCACGCCGAGCGAGAGGGCGAACGCGGCGAACGAGGATTTCCACGCGCGTCCGTAGAGATTGTAGGCGAGCGCGAGTTCCGCGAGTTTTTCGCGCCCCGGCATTTTCGCGGGAAGGCGATGCACGAGCCCGAGTCCGCTGACGATGAAGGAGAAGCCGAGCGCGAGAATGCTGCCGCCGAGGATGACAAAGACGATCCAGACATAGCGCGCGGTGTGCGGCGAACTCGTGAGCCACGCCCAGTGCGTGGCGGTGAAAAATCCCGCGAGCACGATGAGGCCGATCATGCCGATGAGCCGATCGACGAGCACGGAGAGGAGCGCGGCGGTGCGTTTGCCGGCGGTCTCTTTCAGCAGATAGAAAAGTTTCACCACATCGCCGCCGGTGCCGCCGGGGATGACGAAGTTGAAGCACAGACCGATCATCGTGAGCGCGCAAACGCGCCGCCAACTGAGTGCGATGCCCTGCACGCGGAGCAGCAGTTGCCAGCGGATGCCCGCGCAAATCTCGACGACGCCGTACGCGGCGATGCCGAGGAAAAGCCACAGCGAATTCGCGCGCAGCAGCGCGGCTCCCATCTCGGCGCGTTTCGTGGGATCGCGGAAGACGAAGTAGAGGATCGCGAGGGTGACGGCGATCTGGAGGGAAGTGAGGGCAGCTTTCTTCACAAGGGGGGACGCTGCGCGGGCTGAACGTCGAACGTCGAACATCGAACATCGAACGTCGAACGCGGAAGGCTCGCGGGCGGACGACTGGGGCCGTTCGATGTTCAGTGTTCAGTGTTCGATGTTCGATGTTTCCCATCTCCCGCCCCGAGTTCCCCACCGATCATCAGCGACCTGAACACCGCACGGCACCTTACCCACCAAAGACCCGCGTAACGGTCCACCAAAGGCCCATGATCGCGATCATCGCG
>JAYVRQ010000091.1:0-8079 GCA_043776145.1 Chthoniobacteraceae bacterium | reverse complement strand
CCGGAAGAAGATTGCGGCGGCCACCCTGCCCTGCCGCTCGCGGTTTATCTCGACGACGCGCCGATCGTGAAGCTGCTGCTCGCGGCGAAGGCCGATGTCGCGTGGAAGGATCACTACGCGACGAGACGCGCCAATTTGGAAAATCAGGCGGAGATTTTTCACCTGCTGCGCGCCGCAGGCGGCCGCGAAACCATCGCGCCAGCACGCGAGGAAAAACCAAGCCCCGCTGTGCCGCTGTCGAGCGGTCTGGCCGAGTTGCTGCCCGCGGCGGGGAAAGCTGCGGCACCGCACGCGACTGGAGAAAACCTGCGCCTCGCCATCGTGGCAGACGAAGCGATGCAGGCGGCGGGTGAAGTGCTCGCGAGCGAACTGACGGGCGGCGGCGTGCAATTGGTCGAGCGCGTGGAACTCGATCGCGTGCTCGCGGAACAAAAACTCAGCCGCACGTTTGGCGGCGATGCAACGCGCGCGCCGCAGGTCGGCAGGCTGCTGAATGCGGACGCGCTCGTCCTTCTCCGCAAAGTCGATCTCGCCGGGCGTGCCCTTGCGGAGTTGCGTGTGGTGCGCGTTTCGCCGGGCATCGTGCTCGGGCGCGCGCACCGCGAATGGCCGCTGGCGGATGTGCCCGCCTGGGCGCGCGAGGCCGCGTTCAGTGCGCGCGGCCTGCTCGGCAAAGTGCGTCCGGCGCGCGCGGTCGCTGTTTCTTTTGGCGAGATGCGTTCGCTCGCCTCCACGCCGGCGGGTGGCGCGCTGGCGCGCGAGGCTGCGCTGCTCGTGGTGGAAAGGATTCTGCGCCAGCCCGATTTGGTGTTGCTGGAAAGATCGGCGGCCGCCGAACTCGGTCGCGAAATGTCGATCGGAAAACCGGACATTTTTTGGGCCGGAAGTTTTCTCGTGGATGGCACGGTGGAGCCGCCGCTTGATGCACGCGGGGAAGCCGCCTTCCTGCTGCGCATCACGCCGGTCGGCGGCGGAGCACCGCAGCTTTTCCAAGCGCGCGGCCCGCGTGAAAAATCCGCGGCGATCCTCGATGGGCTTGTCGCGCAGGCCGCGCAAAAGCTCGCACTCAAGCCGATCCCGCAGACCGATCCGCTTGCGGAAGCAGCGCGATATTTCACCCAATCCAAAGCGGCGCGGGAATGCGGCGCGTATCTCGCGGGGTATCGCCATGCGGAGACGGCGGCGATGCTGGGGCTGAAGACGCCGGAATTTCTCGCCGCGAGAATCGCCGCGATCTGCGACGTGCTGGAATGGCAGGCCGCGCAAATGAACAGTGGCGTGGCCGATGGCTCCGGGAACTGGCCGCACAAGATTCGTGGTGTCTGGGCGGAAGAAAAAATGCGCGCCTGCTTTGGAGACATGGAAAGGCTTGGGAAGGAGGAATGGCTGGACGCCGCGATGCAGCTCGTCCCGCTCTGGAGGGAACTGGTCCGCGGAACATTTGCCGCGCCGACGCCGCAAGGGATCAAAACTGTTTTGGATTTGATGCCCGAGGTGGCGTCGGCCCCTGTCGTGGCCGGCGAAATGTTGAACACGGTGCTGGGGCAGATCGTCTTTGGCGACCGCCTGCGCGAAATCCGCCCGGCGGTGCTCGCGGCTTTGGTGGAAGCACTCGCGCTCGCGGACCGCGCGCCCGAACTCGGGGAGGTGGCCAGCCGTATCGCAATCAGCATTGCGTGGCACGCCCCGTTTCTTTGCAAAGACGAACGCGCGTTTCAGGAGACGTTTCGCCCGCTGTTCGCACGCCATTTTGCGTGGAACGATGTGCCGGTGCGGACCGAGATTCGCCGCATCGTTTTGCGATACACTGACGTTCCATTCGCCGAGATGCGCTCCATTTTGCCCACGCGGATGAACGATTGGATTTCGCTTTTCCCGCTGAAAAATCCCGCGGTCGCGTCGATCCGTCCGTGGATGGTCTCCGCGACGGAAGGCGATGAGAGCGATGAGAATATTCTTTTCCGCGAAGCACTTCGCTGGCGCAGTTTGCCGGACGCGAATCTTCGCGTCGCGCAATTTGAAAAAGTCCTCACCGCATTGGTGGAGCGGAAACGGCTTTTTCTCGAAGAGCCTTTTACTTTGCGGCTGCTGAATTCAATCACGCACCTCCTGGATGTGCGTGAAAAAGGCGCGCCGAGGCTGACGGATTCCGGGCAAACGCGCTGGGATTTGGACCGCTATCCGCGATTCAAAGCGATGGTGGCGGAGATCACGCGCGCGATGGAGGAGCGGGAGCTTTCGATTCGACCGGAGGTTCCGCGGGAATTTTTTCTGCCTTTCGCACTGGACCGCGAGCCCACCGAATTCGTCGTGCGAAAAAAGTTCCATCCTCCTCCGTCGTACATCGTGAAGACACCGAGCTTTGCCCACGCGCCGCCGCTTGCCGTGCGCCGCTCGTGGCAGCCGATGGAGGCGCTTCGCGAAGACGGCGTCTCCTTTCTCATGTCGAAATCCACGCTGTTTTGTGAAGCGGACCGGATTTGGTTTTATGCGGAAAACGAAACGGGGCGCGGCGACTTGGAATTGCGCGCGGCGGTCTTCGAGTTGGAACTCCCCTCGTTGCGCGCAAAAGTATGGCGGCTTCCGCGCAGGAAAATTCCCGCTCCCTTGCAGCGGCAATTCGTGGAGAACGGTCTCTGCGTGGATGCGGGCCACATCTACGTCGCGCGCCAGTCGGAGTATTTCGCGGTCTGCGACCGGCGGAGCGGGAAATGGGAAGTGATCGACAAAATTCGTCCGGCCAGCCGCGTCTATCAAAGCGGGAACGCCTGCTATTTTCTCGCGGGAGATGCGAATGAGCGCGGCTTTGCGCGCTACACGCCGGCGAATGGAAAAATCGAAATCCTCGGCAGCCGTCTCCGCATGCCCGCGACGACGCCGCTGGACGATCCCCAAGTGACCGCCACCGATCTCGATCTCGGCAAAGATGGCCGTCTCATCATCCAGACTCATGTGAAAAAAAACGCGCTGCGCTCGGTCGATTCGTTCAGCCAAACGACGTATCCCGCGCTTTTCTACCAGCCCGCGAACGGTCAATGGGGCAGCGCCGATGAGATCGCCAGCGAAACGCCGTCGCAGCCCTATCGCATCCCTGCTCTGAAAAAATCCGGGTCCGCGGAAATGCGGCAGGAGACGATCATGAACGACGTGTGGACGCTGCAACTTCCAAACGAGGCGATGCCGGAGGCGGACATTCCGTTGGAATTTCTCAACGCTCCGAATCCGCACCCCGACATCATTTTCTCCCGCAGCCGCAGCATGCCGCCGAACCCGGACGCCGCGACCATCGCGCGATACCGCTTTTTGGAAAAAAGGCCGGCCAGCATTCCAGAGGGCTCGACCGAATGTTTCTGGACGCCGCAGGGCTACATTATTACCGGCTGCGAGGAAGACTACCGCACGCTTTGGTTTCTGCCGCAGAGCGACGTGGATGCGTATCTCCGCAAATACAAATCAAGTCCGCCTGCGCCAGCGACGACGGAGAAATGAAAACGCTGCGCTTATTGCTGGAAATCGGATGGCTGTGCTGCGCGCTTTCCGCGAGCGCATCGGCAGCGGAGCTTTTGTCCATCAGCTTTCGCGAACCGGGGTCGGTTGGTTTCGCCGGGAGCGAAATCGCGGTGGATGTGCGGATCGAGAGTCGCGGTTCCGCAGTGGTGGAGACGAAGTTTTCCACGCGGCTGTGGCAGATGAGTTCGGCGACGCTCGTGCCGCTTGGGGAGGCGGCGGCTTGGTGGAATGGGCGTGTCGAAGGCGGGGCGGTGGTGAATGCGAGCGTGAAGATTGCGGTGCCGGAATTTCGCGCGGCGACGCGGCTGCGGTTGCAAATCCTCGATGCGGATCGCGCGCAGGTGGCGCGGTGCGAGGTCGTCGCGATTCCACGGACGTGGCTGCGCGATGAACTTGCCGCGCTGCCCGCGCCGCCTGCGCTGTACGATCCGCAAAAGCTCATTGCGCCTGCGTTCACGAAGCTCGGCATCGAATTCGCGGCGGTGCGCGATGCGGAGGGACTGGCCGCGTTCACCGGGCCGGTCGTCATCGTCGTTTCTCCCGATGGATCGCTCGCGGAATCCGCGCAAAAAATCGCGGCGCGCGGGCGCGGCGTGGTGCTGGTCGGCGAGGTGGGAGAGAAGTTGCGCGCGACGCTCGCGGGCGGCACCTTCGCGAAGGACACTGACTTTTCCGAATCCGCTCCCGCGCAATTTCAACTCATGCAGTGGCTCCGCGAAGCACTGCGCCGCAAACCACCACCCACTGACACCCCATGAAAACCGCCATCCTCACCGCGCTCCTCCTCACCACCGCCGCCTTCGCCGCCGATCCGCCGAAGGCTCCGCTTGCCGTCGCCGTGTTTGAATTCCAATCGCCCGACGAAGGCGTGCGCGAGGTCGGCGCGAAAGTCTCGACGCTGCTCGGCGCGGACTTCGCGGCGGATGCGCGCTTCCTCACCGTCGAGCGCGCGGAACTCGACAAGGCGCTCGGCGAACAGGAACTCGGCCTCAGCGGCACCATCTCGCAGGAATCCGCCGCGAAAGTCGGCCACCTCACCGGCGCGCGCGTGCTCGTGACCGGGCGCGTGATGAAGGCGGATCGCGAGACGATCATCGTCGCGAAAATCATCGGCACGGAAACGAGCCGCGTCTTCGCCGAAAAGGCGACCGTCGCGGCGAACGTCTCGCTGTCCGAAACCGTGACCGCGTTGCAAAAAAAACTCGCGACCCTCGCGCTCGACAACGCCGCCGCGCTCGTCGCCGCGCCCGAAGACCCCGCCGCGCTCGTCGCGAAAATCAAACAGGCGCTCGGCGACAAACCGCGCCGCGCCGTGAGCGTGAGCATTCCCGAGCAGCACTTCGGCCGCCCCGTCGTCGATCCCGCCGCCGAGACGGAGCTGATGTTCCTGCTGAAAGAATGCGGCTTCTCGCTGGTCGATGCGAAGTCGGGGGTCAGGCCCGACGTGGAAATCACCGGCGAAGCCTTCAGCGAACGCGGCCTGCAAAAGGGCGGCCTCATCGCCTGCCGCGCGCGCGTGGAAGTAAAAGTGCGCCGCCTCTCCGACGGCGTGATCCTCAGCGCGGATCGACAAGTCGGAGTCGCCGTCGATCTCGCCGAACACGTCGCCGCCAAGAGCGCGCTGCAAGCCGCCGCGCGCGACCTCGCCCTGCGCGTGATCGCGGCGGCGGTGAATTGAAGTGGCTGCGCCGCCCCGTCGCAGACCGTTTCGGAGGCGCCCCCGCCTCCGCTCCGCGCGGCGAGGGCGCCGCAGCCACGAGTTCACTTCCCCGACTCCATGAATCGCATTTTGAAAATCGCGTGTCTGCTTTTCACCGCGGCTCTCGCGGCGGCGCAGGAGGCTCGTCCGCCGATGCTCGCGATCATCGACAAGCATCGCGACCCGGCGCTGGCCGATCTGCTTTTCAGCCGGCTCGCCGCGCACCGCGATTTTCGCTGGGTCGAGCGCGGGCAGTTCGCGCGGATCGTGAAGGAACTCGAACTCTCCTCGTCCGCGCGGGAGAGCATTGTGCGGGCGGGACATCTGGCGGGCGCGGACGCTTTGCTTTTCATCGAGCCGGAGAAAACGCTGCTGCATCTCCGGCTGGTGGAAACCCATCGCGGCGAGCGCATCTCGGATGCGGTGTATCCGCTCGACGCGCTCGATCCCGACGCCATCGGCAGCGCGACGCGGGCGCAGCTCGACGGGCTGGCGGCGAAGTTGCGCACGCCGCCGGCGAGCCGGATTTACGTCGCGCTCGGCCCCATCGCCGCTTTCGGGAAGGACGCCGCGTTCGCCGAAACGCTCGGCACACTCTCGGCGCTGATCGGCGTGCATTTGCTCCGGCACGACCGGCTCATCCTCGTCGAGCGCGACAACCTCGCGGACATCCTCGGGGAGAAGGCCCTCGCGGGCGCAGCGCCCGACGGGCTGGCCAGCGCGGACTGGCTCGTGCGCGGACGCGCGACCGCGCCGGACTCCCGGCAGTTCAGCCTCGAGTTTCAGCTCCAGGCCACGCGCGGCGCAGCGGGCTCCGTGTTCCAGAAAAACGTCGGGCGGGCGAATCTCGCCCGTGATGCCAGTGCGATCGCCACGAGCATCGCGACGGCGCTCGGTCTGGCTGCGCCCGCCGACCCCGCCAGTCTCACGCTGGAGGCGCAGCGCCATTATCTCCGCGGGCTCGCGCTGCTGCACGCGCAGTTGTTCGAGCCGGCGCTGCGTTCGCTGGAGACAGCGTGCCTGCTCGATCCGAAAAATGAAAAGGCCGCGTGCGTTTTTGTGGAAGGCGTGGCGCTCTGCCTGGACGAGCGGGTCGCGGACAATGCGAGGGATTTATTTTACATCGACCGCCTGAGCGCCGCGCTGGCGGTGGCGCGGAATCACGAGCCCGCCATCTGCGCAGCCCTCGCCGAGAGTCGGGGGATTCGCCATTTTCTTTCGAGGCAAAATGGGTGCCTCAACGCCGATGGTCGCGCGGAGCTGCGGGAGTATGTCGAGCGGCTTTGCGCGAACGCCGCGAAGCCTGAGCAGAAGCGGCTCTCCGGCGACTGGGCTCCGCTTTTTTTCGACGAGCCGCGGGCCGCGCTCGCTTATCTCAAGCGCATCGTCGCGGCGGGCGGCTACCCGTGGAGCGGGCTGCGGGAGCATCTTTTCCCACGCATCGACTATTGGGACGCGCAGCTTGCCCGAAATCTTTGGAACGAATTCCTCGACGAAGTGGAGCGCGATCCTTCGCCGGAAGCGCAATTCAGCGCGCTCGCGGCGCGTTGTTATTTGGCCGGCGCTTACTCGCAAGGCGAGCGCGGCAAAGGTCGCGAGGCGGCGCAGCGGCTCTTCGCGTGGCTGACGGCGCGTGAGGAAAATTTGTCGTGGGTGCTCGCGCACGAAAAGCAGCTCATCTTCAAGCGGCTCTGGCACGCGATGCTTTCCCTCCCGCCGGGGGAGCAGGATTGTTATTTTGAAAGTGCGATGCTGAAGGTGCTGGCGCAGGCGCGCGGATCGGAGCACGAGGTGTTCACCTATCTCTCGGGCCGGTTCATCGACAACATCACCAACCGGCACGCGCCGCAGGACGCGCCGCAAATTCGCCAGCGCCTCGACGAGGCACTGGCCTGCCTCGCGGCGACCAATCCCGCGCTGCACCGCGAGTGGCTGGAAAAACTGCCGGCCAACAAATGGCTCTCCCAATTGATGGACCCCGCGGCGAATCCCGCGGCGTCGATGCCCGACGTTCCGGGCGGCGTGCTGCTTTACGATTCGCTGCAAAACGAGCCGGCGAAGGACCGCTTCGACGATTTCAACGGCCTGGCCGATGGCGACGTACTCTGGCTCGCGCACACGACCCAGCAGGCGATCGTGGTGACGCGCCTCGTGATGAGCCTGCGGACGAGCGAGATATTCCAGTTCCCCGCCGAAGGAAGTTTGCAATCGGCTTTCGAGCATCTCGTGCTCGCGCGGTCGGCGCGGTTTCTTTTCGTCGCCGACAAATTTCGCGTGCTCGCGATTCCCGTCGCCGCGCAAGCGCCTTTCCTCAGCGTCTCCTCGTATGAAACCGCCGGGCCGAAATTCGGCGCGGATGAAACCGCGGGCACGATGGCGCGGGACATCCAGGACGTGCTCGTGTCGAGTTTCCAGCGCATCACCGCAGTGGTGCCGTGCGGCGATGCGCTTTACATCGCGCTCGATCAGCGGACGCACGATGACAGCAATCGCTACGGCGCGATTTACCGCTGGCAACCCGGCGCGCGCGAATGCGAACTCGTCTGCGCGAGCAGTTCGCTGAAGCCCGGGCCGCTGAACGACTGCCTGCCCTACAGCGTCGCCGGCGGCTGTGCCGCGCCGAACGGCAGCGCGATCTTTTTTTTCCTGGCCGAAGTGGAACGACAGCCGTCGGCCTTCGGGGAAGGGCAGCGCCGCGGCGCGTGGAAATTCACGCCGGCTTCGGGCGAGTGGGAGCGATTTCGCGAGGGCCGCTACGGCAGTCTGTGGCGGCGGCCGATGTTTGTCTCAAAGCGGATTTTTGACATCCCGCTGCAGGGTAACGGCAATGACCGCCTCAATCTCGACACGCTCGAAATGGTGCATGGCGC
>JAYVRQ010000090.1:0-8100 GCA_043776145.1 Chthoniobacteraceae bacterium | reverse complement strand
GTGCATGAAAAGGTGTCGCTCGATTCGCTAATAGACAGCGTGATCTCGCTGTGCAGCCCGAACAGCCCCGAGCAGACTGGTGACGCTGCGCCGAAAGTCATATTTGAACGGAAGATGGACAAGGCGGCGGAGATTCTCGGCGACCCGATCCAGCTTCGCGAAATGCTCGCGCATCTCGTGCGAAATTCGATGAACGCCATTCCTCGTCGCGGAAAAGTGATCGTTGGCGCAGAAAGCCACGGAGATTCCGCAGTGCTTTTTGTGCAGGATGACGGATTGGGAGTGACCGAGGCCATGCGCAAGCGGCTGCTGGATCCGAGCACCGCAGTGGATCGTGCGGATGGCTGGCCGAGCGGATACGGAGTGATTCACGAAGTGGTCGCGCGACATGGTGCGAAATTGGAACTCGAAAGCCGCAAGGGGCTCGGGACGACCGTGCGGGTGATTTTCCCCCCGGCGATATCTGCGGAGGCAACGCCCTCGCGGCGGCGAGTGCTCGTGGTGGATGATGATCCCCTCGTGCGCGAGGTCATCAGCGCATATCTTTCCGAGGACGGCTACACCGTGGCCCTTGCGGTGAATGGCCGCGAGGGGCTGGAAAAATTCAGCGCAGCGGAATTCGACATCGTGCTGACGGATCGCTCCATGCCGGAGATGGAAGGGGACGAGCTGGCGCGCGAAATAAAAAAGATTCGCCCGAATGTGCCGGTGGTCCTAGTCACGGGATTTGGCGACATCATGGCGGCGACAGGCGACAAGCCCGAGGGCGTGGATGTCATCATGAGCAAGCCCTTCACGATGGCGGGCCTGCAAAATACGCTCGCGAAATTCCGCTAGGGAACCGCTGATTTAATCTGGAGAAGATTTTTGAACCGCTAATCCGCGCTCATCCTCGCTAATAATACGGATGGTCGCCTTCAGGAATTAGCGAAGATAAGCGCAGATTAGCGTTTTTTTTCCAAACGCCGCTGGAATCAGCGGTTCCCTAGCTGCGGAAGCCGAAGCGGTTTCCGAGCGCGAGACATTCTCCGAGAGGCATCAGGCCACCGGTGCATGTTTCCTCGCTGAGATTCGCGGCGGCTGCGCACACTCCGTAGCGGAGTTGCTCGGCGACCGAAACGCCATCATGCCAGCCGAGCAGCACACCTGCGCCGAAGGCGTCGCCTGCACCCGCTGCTCCTTTCACGTAGCCTGCAGGCAATTTTACGGAGGCGTGTTCCGTCCACTCGCCATCACAGCCGAGCGCGCATCCACCTTCAGGGTAGTGCACCACGACACACTCGCGCACGCCTTGGTCAATCAGCATCTGCATCGCCTCGCGAAGCCGAACGAGGTCGATCTTTTCCTCCTTCCGCACGCGGATTGCCGTGCAGCGTCCCGCTTCGAATTCATTCATGATGCAGTAGTCCACGTATTTCAACGCAGGCATGACGACCTTCGCAAAACGATCGCTGTCTTCGCTCACGCAATCCACTGAAGTCTTCAGGCCCGCAGCTTGCGCGTTCGCGAGCACCTCGGCGGCGACGGTGCCGTGCGTGGCGCTGGGAGCATCGAGCTTGTCGAGCAGCAGCAGGTAGCCGAGGTGAAAAATACGTGCCGTCGTGGTGCTGAAATCAAAGTGCGAAGCGTCGAGCAGCGCATTCGCGCCGCGTGCGTGGAAAAATGTGCGCCGACCGGTGTCCTTCACCGTCATCACGTCGGTGAAGCTCGTCGGAGCCTCGGCGGTTTTCTTCAGATGAGAGCACTCGATCCCGTGCTTCGCGCACAGGTCCAGAATCCACCGACCGTTGTCATCATCGCCGACGAGGCCGGAACCATTGAGCGGGAATTTCGCGCCGAGCAGCGAGATATCCATGAGGATGTTGAAGGGAGATCCGCCTGAGCCCTTCGCCGTGCTGAAGATATTCGCGAGCGTGTCCTGCTGCGGCCACACGTCTATGATCTTCACGGCATCTACGATCCAGTTGCCGCCTGCCATGATTCCGTTTCGGGGTGTATTCATTGGGGTATCGTCGGGAAATTGAAGGCGGTCAGAGGCCATGAAGCGCGCGGAAATGTCGAGTGCAAGCTGCCTCGAAATTACCGCGCCTCACGTTCCCCCTTGCCATCGCCCTCCCGTCCTCTGGTAGAGAAGACGCATGAGTGCGCCCGAAAAACATCCGACCATCACTGTCGGCGAATTTTACACGCGCCACTCGGAGTCTCTGCAGATGAAGGTGCTCACCGAAGAAGGCGTGGGCTTTCAGCGCAGAATTCGCGAGCCGACTGTCAATCGTCCCGGCCTCGCCCTTTGCGGCTTCTTTTCCTACTTCGCGGAAAAGCGCATCCAAGTGCTCGGGTCCGCGGAACTTTCGTATTTGAAAAGCCTCTCGGACAAGGAGGCGAAGCAACGCTGCGCCGCGATGTGTGAGCAACCGATCCCGTGCCTCATCGTCGCGCGCCAGTATCGCGTGCCGGAGGAATTGATTTCGATGGCGAAGGAAAATGGCGTCGCGATTTTTTCCACACCGATGGTGACGATGCGCTTCATCAATGCCGCAACGCTCGCGCTCGAATACGACTTTGCTCCGCGCAAGAGTGAGTATGGCAGCATGGTGGACATCCAGGGCATGGGCGTGCTCGTGCGCGGCTCGAGCGGCATCGGAAAAAGCGAGTGCGTCATCGGCCTCATCGAGCGCGGCTATTCGCTCGTGAGTGATGACATGACGCATTTTCGCGCCATCGAGGGGAGAAACCTCATGGGCACCAGTTCGGAACTCACGCGCAATTACATGGAAGTCCGCGGCCTCGGCGTGATCAATGTGACGGCCATTTTCGGCATCGGTGCAGTGCGCCGGGAAAAGCGGCTCGACCTCGTGGTCACGCTGAAGGAGTGGTCCGAAATCGAAGAGGTGGATCGGACCGGACTGGAGAGCGAATACTTTGAAATCCTCGACCTCTTTGTCCCGCATGTGACCATCCCCGTGCGTCCGGGGCGCGACCTTGCGAGGCTCGTCGAAGTGGCGGCTCTCGACCAGAAGCTCAAGAGCGTGGGTCACAATTCCGCCATGGAATTTAATGAGCGCCTTCTTGCATCCATGCAGAAAAAGAAAAAGGATAGCTAAATGGGTCTTTTGAGTCGCAACGCAGGAACCAAAGTCGAAAGGGAAGCCGAGATCATCAACAAGCTCGGACTTCATGCGCGTCCCTGCGCGAAATTTGTGAAGCTCACCAATACTTTCAAGTGTGAGGTCTGGGTCGGCAAAGACGGGGATACCGTGAATGGCAAGAGCATCATGGGGCTCATGATGCTGGCCGCTGGAAACGGAAGCAAACTGATGCTCTCGTGCGAGGGGACGGATGCGGAGCAGGCCATCGCAGCCATCGAGAAGCTCATCCTTTCAAAGTTCGATGAAGACTGAACGGCGATTCCAGGGAGTCGGGGTATCGCCCGGTATTGCCCGCGGAATCGCCTTCGTCCACCGGCCCGATGATGATCCGCCTCCGCGGAAAATCACGGCGGGCGAGAGCGACCGCGAGGTAGAGCGACTGCGCGACGCGCTCTGCGCGACGCGCAAGCAGATCGTGGAATTGCAGGAGCGCGTCGAAAAATCGCTCGGCGCGAAGGACGCAGCGATCTTCGAGGCGCACGCGATGGTCGTCGAGGATGGGGTGATGATTGACGAGGTGGAGAAACTCATCCGCCGCGAATCGTGCAACGCGGAGCATGCCTTTTACACGGTCGTCCATCGCTACATCCGCACGCTCGGCGAGATGGAGGACCCTTACCTTCGCGAACGCGCAGTGGACATCCATGATGTGGGCAGGCGGGTGATTCATAATCTGCTCGGACGCGAACCCGCTGCACTCGGAGGTCTCGATGCGCCGCGCATCGTCATCGCGCATAACCTCACACCGAGCGACACCGTGCAGGTCACGCGGGAGTTCCTCCTCGGCTTCGCGACGGAAGTCGGAGGCAAGACGTCGCACACCGCCATCATGGCGCGTTCGCTGAACATCCCCGCAGTCGTCGGACTGCATGGGAAACTTTCCGAGATCGAGTCTGCCGCAGAGCTGCTCCTTGACGGCTACGGAGGTTTGCTGATCGTCAATCCGAGCGAGCAGACGCTCTTTGAATACGGCGTACTCGAAACACGCCGCAGAGAAATCGAGGACCAGCTCACCGGCCTGCGGGACACGGAGGCGAATCTGTGCGACGGAACGCATGTCGTTCTTTCGGCCAATATCGAGCAGTCCGAGGACATCGTGCAGGCGCTTGCCAGCGGCGCAGAGAGCGTGGGCCTGTTTCGCACGGAATTCCTCTATTTTAACAGAGACGATCTTCCGGCTGAGGCGGAGCAGTTCGCCGCCTACCGCCGCGTCGTCGAGGCCGCATCGCCCAGGCACGTCATCATCCGCACACTCGATCTCGGTGGAGACAAGCTCCATGAGCAACTGCACGCGGAGCGCGAGGACAACCCTTTCCTCGGATGGCGCGCAATCCGCGTGTGCCTCGAGCGCAAAGATATTTTCAAGGTGCAGCTCCGGGCCATTCTGCGCGCGAGCGCATTTGGAAAGGTGAAGATCATGTTCCCGATGATCTCCGGGCTGCCGGAACTCCGCGATGCGAAAGCGGTGCTGGAGGAATGCCGCGCCGAACTCCGTGCCGAAGGCATCGCTTTCGACGAAGCCATCGAGGTCGGCATGATGATCGAGGTTCCGAGCGCCGCGATGATTGCAGATCTGCTCGCGAAGGAAGTCGCGTTCTTCAGCCTCGGCACGAATGACCTCGTGCAATACACGACCGCTGTGGATCGAACGAACGAGCACATCGCGCACCTCTACGAACCGACCCATCCCGCCGTTCTGCGGCTGATCAAGATGACCGTGGACGCCGCACGCGCCGCCGGAATCCACGTCGGGGTCTGCGGTGAAATGGGCGGGGATATATCCGTCACACCACTGCTCATCGGTCTCGGAGTTGATGAGCTTAGCTGCGGTGCCGCGGTGATTCCGCGCGTGAAGCGCGCCATCTGTTCACTGTCCCTCTCCGCGTGCCAGAGCCTCGCAGACGCGGCGCTAAAGGCGGATACTGGTGCTGCTGTGCTCGCGCTTTGCGAGGAAGTCACGCGCGCGCATTATCCCGAATTGCTCTGATTCAAAAAGGCGAACGTCCGGCCTACTTCGGACGAGAGTTGCGCGTCGTTAAGGGACGAGCAGCGGGAGCATGTAAATTGTGGGCAAGGGGAGCAGACCTGCATCCGTTACCTGCGTGATGCCGATTGGAATCGGCGGAGGCATTGCGAGGGTCGGGTCCTCTTTTTCCGAAAGGAAATCGATGTCGCGGTTCACGCGTTTCGCCTGGTGCAGGAGATCGTCTGCCGCACGCAGGATTGCCGCCTGAAGATTGAAAGGCGTCTGCCGGGCATCGCGCTGGGACGTGAGGGATGCGCGGAGGGTGTGCAGTCCCGAGAGGATGTGCTCACAGGTCGTCGTGGCGTATGCGTTAGCGAGCTTTGCGGCGAAAGCGGCGGGCTTTGCCGGGAAGCGCTCACGAATCGCGTTTGCGCATTGGGTTTCAAATTCCACGCGGCTGTTCGTCTTCAGGCGCTTTTCCTTTTCGAGCGGTGCAATCTCGCGGCTTCCATCGGTTCCGAAGAGTCGCTCCCGAACCTTCGCTTTGCTGCGGAAGAGGAGCCAGTCGGCAAATGACTTTCGTACCGGGATCGTCTCCTTCATGAGCGTCATTCGATAGGCTGCCATCTCCTCGTCAGCCAAGGGACTCGCAAGTGCGCGCTCACCGCATTCGCGCGGTGAAAATCCGGAGACCTTCAGATCCACGACCATGTCCGCCGAAAGATGCAGGCCTGCGTGGGAAGTACGCGAAAGCCGCTCCAGACGTGCCCCGCTTTCCTCAGCGAGCGACCGAGCGGTGTCGGTCAGCGCGGGATTCCACTGCAGGTGAGGGAGCGCGGAGAGACTGTCCTTGCCGGTCATCCATCGGGTGAATCCTTGCCGGATTTCCTCGCGCAATTGCGCCGTCTTCGCCGTCACCGCATCTTCATTTCCACTCCGCATTTCCTCGCGCAGCGGCTGGAAA
Source organism: Chthoniobacteraceae bacterium (assembly GCA_043776145.1). GTDB lineage: Bacteria > Verrucomicrobiota > Verrucomicrobiia > Chthoniobacterales > Chthoniobacteraceae > JANLQB01. The sequence continues at coordinate 2,021 of JAYVRQ010000090.1, read as the reverse complement.
AGCGCGCTCCAATCCGCATGCAGCAGGGAATCCGTCGCGGCGATCCGCGCATTCAGGGCGAGGATCTCTGCGCCGAGTGCGTCCTGTCGCGCACGCAGCGAGACCACCTCCTCATTTGCCATGACCGCCTGCATCTCGCTGCAAAGCGTGCGAGCCTGTCGCAGGCCGTCGCGGATGAATTCGCGCGTGTAGTCACTGCTGTTGAGATACTCCATCAGGTCATGTTGGAATGCCACGAACGCCGGGAAGGTCGCTCCATTCCCGGACATGTGTGAGAGCCGCGACGAGGCTGCATTCAGCAAGTCCACCGCGTAAAGCCGGACCCGGCCTGCATCATGCGCCATGCGCAGCGGCCCCGCCATCGAGAGCGTGCGGAATGCCTCCAGTACGCGCTCGGGATTCTCGCTCTCCGCGCTCGGGCGCAGGCTGCCATCCGGCGCGAGGTCGCGCTTGCTGGAGTCCATGTTCACCACGATGAAAATGCGGCTGAACAGGCCGAGCAGTTGGTTAAACTCCGCGAAGACCTGTTCAAGGAAAAGGTTGTCCGTCTTCACCACGAAGACCGCGCACGCCGCGCCATCCCGGAATTCACGCGTGAGCATGTCGTAGCCGAAATTCATCCGGCTGTAGAGCCCTGGCGTATCCACGAGAATCATCGCGGATTCGCCGAGTGAGGGCACGGGCATCTTCACATCCACACGCCGGATGGCCTCCGGGAAATTCGTGCCCGGATCGAATCCCTCGCCCCGTTCTTCCGAAGAGCGGATGCGATCGGCGAGCACGGGATGTGCATCTTCCACGACGGCTTTCAGTTCCATCCCGCTCGCGAGGATCGTCTCGCGACCGTTGTAGCGCGTCAGCGAATAGCGGGTGGAATCCGAGTCCTGCACAAACACGAGGCAGGGATAGCCGGGCAGTGATGTGACCTCGCTGACGTATGCGCCGCTGATGGCATTCATGAGCGTGCTCTTGCCGCTTTTCAGCGGGCCAAAAATGAGCAGGTAGGCATTCTGACTGTCCAGCTTGTCCGTGAGCGAACGCAGTCGCGCGCGCAGATCGTTCAGCGTGACGAGCGAACCTTTCAGCACACCGCCGCCGCGTTCAAATTGAGTCGTCGCCTTCAAAATAGCCTCCGGGAGCGTGCCGAGACTTTCCGAGCATACCGTGCAGAACTGGTGAATTTCACTCTTCATCGGGAGACAGCTTTTATTGTTTTTGTAACCGGGTCAACGTGACTTCGATGAAACGGCCAAACAGTTTCCTGCGAGGGGACGGTCTGTGTGGAGAATGCCCCCATTCGCTCGATTCGCACGAGTGACGGCGGCATCTGCTCGTTGATTTCCGCGATGATGATTGCCGCTCTGTCCGCCGCAGCTCGGGGGTGCGGGGTGATCTATTTCCCATCACGGGAAGCGCGCGGTGCGGCGGCGAGCGCAGTCTGTCGCGTTGCGAGCAAACGTGAACACCTTGCGCGCAAACGTGGACAGGGCTTGCGAGCAAGCATCTGTCCACGTTTGAATGCAGCGCGACAGGCGGCGAGCGCAGTCTTGACCCGGCGGACGCATGGTAGCAGGAGTGGCGGGTGCGAATTGAACGCCACATACTTTTTGCGGCATGAATCCGCGGGATCTGCTCAAGTTTGCAGGAGGTTTTTTCGACGACCGAAAGAAGACGCCGGATGGCGATGCCGAGCAGGAGAAAAAGTGGCTCGCCTACCTCGCCTCGGCGAAGAGGCGCTGCCTCGAATACCGCGAGCTGCGCTACTGCGAATCGTGCCACCATTCGATGCACGCATTCGTTTCGTTCTGTGAAAAATGCGGCAATGCCACCGAGCCGCTGCCCGCAGTGTTTGCGGTCGAATACGCGATCGCGGAATATCCCGACATCGTGAAATCGCGCGAGGATTTCGACAAGTTGATCGTCTAGAGCCTGTCATGCACTTTGGTGGCGGTTCTTGGATCGTCGCGGTGGCTTGCGTCCCGGAGGGACAGCGGAAATTAGCCGGTGGTCGAGCGAGCGTA
>JAYVRQ010000089.1:0-8102 GCA_043776145.1 Chthoniobacteraceae bacterium | reverse complement strand
GCTTCTGCTGACTTCGAGCGCATCGGCCAAGGCGCCCACCGGGTAATTGGCGTGGAGCTTTTCGCTTCACCGTGAAGCGCTCCCGGGCATCTGGACCGCACAGATGTCCAAGGCATTTTTTAAGATTTGATGCGCACCTCCGCGCGCACCCTTCCGGCCGTCTGCGGCAGTCTATCTCCCTCCGCTCGATTCGCGCTGCTCAATGCTCTCGGCATTGAGGGTGGCTGCCTGAGTCGGAACGTGCCCGCTTTGGCTTTCTTGATCCATTCACCCAGCGACCAGGCCGACACGCCCAGATCGCGGGAGACTTCGCCGTGACTGCGTCCACCAACGACGAGCGCAACGGCCTTTTCTTTGAACTCTCGGTCGTAGCCCCGACCGAACTTGCTGATTTCTGACATGACGGTATTTTCCTTCCCCTAAGCCCTGTCCGCAATTTCAAAGATAGCTCAGGCTCGCACGCGATTACGAACGACTGGACTCCACTCTCGAAGGCTATCACTGGCTCGCTGTTACCCCCCTTATCCTCAACTCCCTGCTCTCCTATAGTACATGACTGGCTCTAGCAATAGATCTGGAGTGATTCTGTGATGGGATTCACGCGGTTGTGGTTGCGGAGTTTGTCAATATAGGGATCGCTCAGTGTCAGGCCTTCGGGGATCAGGAGCAGGCCGTTGGCCGTATGCACGCCTTGCGCGAGCACCATGCCGGGGCGCAATTCGGACATCAGAATCTCACGCTGTTGCCGATCCAGCGACTCGGGATGGTATTTGGTGAGCACTCGCACGGCCTGTGGATCGAAGGCCGTGCCGCTCCCACGCTGGATGATAGCCAGCGGGTCCCGGCCGCCTCCGCAGTTTTCAGCGTAGCTCACTGCCACGGCGAGGAGGCGGCCCAGCCACGGGATGTGTTCTCCGGGGCGACGATCCGGGTAGCCAGTGCCGTCGAAACGTTCGTGATGCGAGCGGATGATGGTGCCGACTTCTGCGAGATTGTGGACGAAGCCGGCGAGTTCTTGCCCCATGATGGGATGCTGTTTCACGAGTGCCAGTTCCGCAGTGCTGAGTGATTTTGGCGAATCCTGCCACATCCGAATGAGGCGGCGCGGGATGCCGACAAGCCCGACATCATGGAGCCAGGCGCTGATTTCGAGGATTTGCCGCTGGTTCGGCGGGAGTTGCAGTCCTTCGGCCATCGCGGCGCATAGTGCGTGGACTACTTTTGCCTGTACGCCGAGGCTGGGGTAAAAGGTCTGCATAGTCCTCAGACATATTTCGACGGAGCGTTGGAGATTTTGTTCTAATGCGCTGTTCAACTCTGCGAGCTGCGCATTTTGCTCTGCTTCACGTGCGATTTGGCGTGCGAGTGCATGGTTCAGGCCGGCCAACTCTTGATTCATGCTCTGCGTCTCGGCCTGGAGTATCGCGTTCTGGCAGATCAGTTCATAGCGCTGGACTGCATTCTTTAGCGTGGCGAGAAGTTCTTCCTGAAGGCAGGGCTTGACGACAAATCGAAAGATTTCACCGGTATTGATCGCTTTGATTACGGTCGAGAGATCAAGCACGCCGGTCATCAATACACGAGTGGCGTCGGGTTGGACTGCTTTGACCTTTGAGAGAAACTCCAAGCCGTTCTCCAGCGGCATATTTTGGTCGGTCAGGACTACGGCAAACTTTTCGACATCAAGGTGCTTCATCGCATCCGCCGAGTTCAACGCGGTCACGGTGTGATAGCCTTCGCTATCAAACATTTCTTTGTAGGCGAACAACAGCAGTTCCTCGTCGTCCACAATGAGGACTGAGACTGGCGTCGAAGGGGAGGGGAGTGGTTGGGCCGGTGTCATGGATTTGTCGGGCTAAAAGGGCGAGCTAACATTCCTCTTGTGGCAAGTTTCGTGCCCTCTGGCTAATGTGCCGGAGAATATTGCGCCGACCATTCTCCCATGACGGTGGGAGAATTGTTTGTCGGACTGCGCCGCAGGAACCCGATGGGTCAACTCCACATGAAGCGCTCGATCGCCTCGACGTCGTGCAGCACGTCGGCCCAGCATTCTTTTACCTTCTTGGTGGAGAGCCTGAGCTGTTGCATGGCGTAGGGATTGATCGCGGATTCAAAGTCGTCCCAAGCTTTCGAGCCGGCGGTCACTTTTGCGCATTCGTTCCCGAGGTGGATCAGGTTTGCGAAACCGCTGCGATCAAACTCCGGGGCGTGATGAAAGCGAATTGCGTTGGAGATCTCTGCGGGCAGGTTCCAGCGCTCGAGAATCAGGCCGCCGATTTCGGCGTGGTCTGAACCGAGGGCTTCGAGTTCTGCGTCGGCCATCGTCATGCCGTTGTCTTCCATGAGGGTGACGATGCGGGCATTGTCGGCGACTGGGGCCGCGTTGATCACCATTTTGCCGATGTCGTGGAGCAGGCCAGCGGTGAATGCGACGTCCGGCTTCCAAGGCGTGTCCTCGCAGTGTCCGCTGAGGTAACGGCAGGCGAGGGCGCACTGCACGGCGTGGCGCCAGAGGGCGTTGGGATCGGGGCAATAGACCGTCTTGCGAATGGCGAGCATTTTTCCCACCGTGAGCGACATCGCCATGTCGGCGATCGCACCGTTGCCGATGCGGATGACGGCATCGCGGAGCGAGGCGATGCCCTGGCCGCGGAAGATCGCGGAATTGCAGACCCGGAGAATTTGAGCGGTGAGGTTCGGGTCGAGCTTCACCAGATCCACGAGCGCCTCGCAGGTATAGTCGGGGCTCCGCGTTAGCATGAAGACTTGGAACGCAACAGGAGGCGCAATGGAAAGCGATTGCGTCCGGTCAATCAACATCTCGGCGGTCCGGCGGCGCTCCAGCGCAGTGTCACTATTTGTCACCATGTTTAATGCAATAGTGGTCATATTAATAAATACTAGAGCTTGGCGTGTGCCACCTATGATGCAGCGTTTTGCAAAGAAGTGCATTCCTTCTGGTTGCATCATTTTCACCTCTGGAGGCGCGGTTGCAGCGATGCAAAAATGGGCATCATTTCCGGTGATAAGGATCTGTGTGTTGCGGGCGATTCTCAATTCCGATTCGTTCCGCGCAGCGGGCAGGGTTATTGCTATGTCGCTTCCTGCAATGACTTCATTTCTCCGCTGCTCCGTGTTCGCTGCGCTGATTGCATTCGTCCTGTCGCCTTCGGCACTTTTTGCAGCACCGGCAAAGGAGGTCCGCCCGCCATTCGGAATGGCGTGGGGATTGGAGTTTCAGCGTGTCGAGGAATCAGTGCGCGTCGCTGGGGGGCACGTGGTGGAAAAGGTGCCCAGTGGCATCGGCACCGTGCGGTGGAGTGTGGAGGGTATTCCGCAGGAGGGGCTGCAACGGGCGATCTTCACTTTTGAGAGTGGGCGTCTCCAAGGCGTAGAACTACAGTACGGCAGTGCCGGGTGGGACACGACGATGTACGATGAATTCATGCGCCAGGTGAAGGCGGGCCTTGATGCGGAGCACGGGATTGGACGGCTGCTCGTTCGCGAGCGCACGCCGAGTGCCAGCGTCCTGAAGACCATGCTCGGTTATTCGTGGACTGGCGGCACGCAATCCGTCGCGCTCATCTACTTTGCCGCGCAGGATGAGCAGAATCTTTTCCGCCTGCTGAGCATTCACTACTCGTCGAAGCCCGCGCGAACCTATCCTCAGGTCGCCCGACGCTCGTAGATGAGCAGGCGCTGCGCGGTGGCAGAAAGTGAACCCGGGCTGCGCAGACGTGCGATGGCGGCGGGTGTGAGTTCATCGCCTGCATCGAGCAGGAGCAGACCACTGGGACTCGTCACTGCGCGGGCGATTTTCATGCCCGGTTGCAGGTCGGAGGGACTCACTTCGCGCACGGTGGAAGGCTTTGCCTGGGCCTCGCGGCGGGTGAGCTGCTCGAGCAGCACTTCCACTTTTGCGTTTGCGGCTTTCAGAGCATCGGAAAACCGTGCGGTCTCGTCGCGCAGGCGCTGATTTTCCCCGAGCAGGCTGTGGTGCCGGGTGGCACTTTCCACCGCCGCTATCAGCTCGATGCGGGACCAGGGTTTCGGGAGGAAGCGGTGCAGGAGACCGCTCTCGATGGAGCCAAGCAGGGAATCAGTCGAAAGGACGCCGGTGACGAGGATACGCATGGCACCGGGCCGCATTTCGCGGACCCTCGCCAGCAGATCGAGGCCGGTCATTTCGGGCATTCTGAAATCCGAAATGACGGCGGTAAAATCGGTCTGCCGCAGGGCTTCAAACGCCTCGCGCGGATTCGTGAACGCCTCGGCCCGATAACCAGCGAACGAGATCTGTCCTCCGAGCACATCGAGAACCGCCGCATCGTCATCCACGATCAGGATCGGTGGTTGGCTGGCTTGAGGTGAAGACTCAGCCACGGGCAAAAAATGAACCGCTGCCCTCGGGTCTGGCCGACGCGTAGGAATGCTGGAGCCAGCGGAGGCGCGCAAGTGCGGCGTGGAGCGACTTTTGTTCGGCGACGTTGCTTGCGAGCAGATGTTGCACAAAAACTTCGTTGGCGCGTTCGCCGGAAGCGATGGCTTCGAGGCGCTCGTGAAAAGCGGGATGGCTGCGATCAATTCCCAGTTCGCGACTACTTTCCTGAAGGGCGGCGAAAAGCGTGGCCTTCAAAATCTGGATGGTCTCAGCACTTTGGAAATCCTCTGCGCGCAATGCCACGGTCTCATCATTGCAGGTGCGCTCATAGTCGCCGAGGAGGCGCCAGAATGCGGACGCTGATGCAGCCGTGACTCGTGCGAGGGTTGGCATCGGTCTTACGGGCTTTCTGATGGATTCTGCCAAAGCATCGTGGCCCATGCGCCACGCACTTCGCCGATGAGTTTCTCGACGACCCGGATCGGCTCCGGATCCTTCTTCATGTTTGCCGTGCGCAGATTATCGAGCATGAAGTCGTAGAGCGCCCACATGGTCTGTGCAAATTTCCCGCCAGCCTTCAGGTCGAGGCTCGACTGCAATTCGCGCAAGATCGCCTGCGCCTTCAGGAGGTGATTGTTGATCTGCTCGATGCGCGTGCCGACCGACTCGAGATCGAAACCCGCGAGTGCAGTCGCGAGATTGCGGAGCGCCCCGTCAAAAAGCATGAGCACGAGCTGTCCCGGTGTGGCGCTATTGACGGCCGCATTGCGGTAGTTCTTCGCTACTTGGGCGATCGCCATAGGCTATTGGCCGCGCTTGGCGTCCCGGATGATCTGTGTGGCTAGTTTCGCAAATACATTCGGGCCCGGGTAATTCGGGTCCGAAGCGATCTCCCGTGCCCTTTCGAGCATCTCGGGGCGTATTTCGGGTTCGTTGGCAAGTGCCTCGGTGAGGCGATCCTTGCGTTCAGTATTTTCGTTCGCAGATGTCCCAGAGGGCTCGGCCGCGCTAGGCGCGGATTTTGGCCTAGCTTTCGATGGCACCTGCACTGCGTCGGTTTTAACAGGTTGGATATTCATGATATTGGGGAAGTATTCGGCAGTGAGGCCGGGGGACTATAGGAAAAAATGCAATTATTGTATCAAATGCTCATTCGCATCCAGACTGTTGAAAGTCGCGTTGGCGACAAATTTCGCAAATCGTGACGGGCTGATAAGCGCGCTCCCGCCGTCATCGGGAATCGAACGGTGTGGGTCTGAATACTGCCGCTGGAATTGGCGCGCACTTTCAGCGACCGCAGGATGGCCGGAGTCATAGACGCAGTCTGAAGCCCAGGATATCGCTCCCGACCCGACATCCACCAACTTTGCACGTACCCCGATCGCAACAGGGCGATAAGCATGAAGGTGTGTGATATCTGTGAAGAGCACTCCGTCCGCGCCAAATTTTTCGCGAAGCGCTTCGAGGACTTGTGCAGGCAGTGGGGCGACCGAGGAAAGCTGGCGTTGGCCGCACATGGCTTCGAGTTCGGAACCGCTGATAGGCACAACCTCGAAGAGCGCTTTTTTCGACAGCTCCGCATGAAATGCCGCCGTGATGTCGCGCAGTGCCTCGGGTGTGACTTGCCCGCTTGAGAGTGGGAGCATTGCAACACGGCGCATGGGCATGCTCTTGTCCGGCATTGGCGGCTTGTAGAAATTTGCAGTCTTGGCAGCGGGCGGTGGGGGAGTCGCTGTTGTGCGCAATGGCCCGGTGGCCCGGCGGACCGCGTTGCAGCCTGCAAGGGAGAGTGCCAACAGGGCGAAAAAGGCGGGCTTTGTCATCGGCTGGAGCTGGAGTTGAGGCCGAACGCGTTATTCAGCGCGGTGAGCTGGCTCTGGATGGCCGACTGCGCGGATTCCATTTGGATAAAACTTCTTTCGAGCAATGCCTTTTGCTGATCGAGATGCCTCTGCATCGTGGCAATCTGGTCGTCGAGACTCTTGCTCTGATTCGTGAGTGTAGTCTGCTGCGTGGTGAGGACGCCGGACGAGCCCGTGGCTTGCGTCAGATACGCATCCAGTCGCGCGGCGAGGCCGGTCGAGCTGTTCGTGAAGAGCTTGCCTACGTCCTCGGCGTTGTTGGAGAGCGCCGCGTCGAGCTTTGCGCTGTCTTTGATCACGAGCGTATTCGTGCCGCTGCTAAAATCAATGCCCAGACTCTCCAGTCGCTGAATGCTCCCGGAAAGGCCCGGCACCGTATCAAAGACCTGCTTTCGCAGCGCAGTCGAGATCTCGCCTATGTCGTGGTTGCTCGCGAGAAGTGCGGAAGTCACCCTGCCGCCTGTTCCGGGGGTGATCGCCGTTTGTTGGGCGATGAGACTCTGCACTGCGTTGAATTTCGAGATGAAATCCTCGATGTCCGCGCGCATCCCGCTGGTGTCGCCCCCGACCGTGATCGTCTGGATGCTCTCCGATGTGGCCGTCACGGACAGGCCGGTGATCCCGTGGACGGAGCCGTCGAAGGTATTGCTGGCGCTGGTCAAGGTGGGGCTTCCGTCCACAGAGAACTGTGCATTTTTTCCACGCGTGAGAGTCGCGGCTCCGCTCAGGCCCAGCGCACCGAGCAGCCCTCCCGCAGTCTCGCTCACCGAGATTCCTGTGTCACCAGTGGTCTTGTTCGTCAGTTTGAAACGGTCAGTGAGGCTATCATAGCTAGCATTGACTCCAGCACTTGAAGCATTGATGCGCGCGAGGACGGCGGAGATGCTTTCACTGTTCGCATTATAGGCGATCGAGACGCCATTGATGGAAAAGGAGCCGTTGCCACTGCCATCCACCGCAGTGATGGAGTTGCGAAGGTTCGAGGAGTTAATTGACTTTGTGAGGCTAATCGCACCGAGGGCCTTTGGCGAACGCACGTCGCCGGTGCCGTTGTTATTCAGGCCGAGAGAAGAGAGAAAGTTGCTCGTGTCATTCGCGCTGCCGAGGATGATTTCGCCGCCGCTTGAGAGGCGCACTTTGTCGAGAGCCGGATCATAGCTCGCAGTCACGGTGCCACCTGTGGCGGTGGAAATATGGTTAAACACATCCTGCAGCGAATCCGTGGCGGTGATTGTCACGCGTGCGCCATTTACGGTGAATTGCCCCGCCGTGATCGGTGTTGCGATGGGCAGCGTGGCGATCGTGAGTCCGCTCACATTGCTGGTCGGGCTCAGTGCATTGCCGAGGCTGGCTGCACCGGCGAGATTCGCCTTCGTGGCGAGCTGTGTCACATCGAAGGTGTGGGTGCCGATTTCTGTCGCCGCGCCCGCAGACGCCGTCCAGCCGCTGCCGGAGGAGGCAATCGTCGCGCTACGTCCGGCAAAAATGCCGCCTGCACTTCCGGAGAGCGACTTCACGGAAGTCTGTAGTGCCGTGAGGCTGGTTTTCAGATTTTCGATGACGTTGGTCTTCTGCTGCGCGACTGATTTTTCAGTCCTGAGCCTGTTCTGCGGGACAGCCTCGGCGGCGATTAGCTTGGTCACGAGGGATTGCCAGTCGAGACCGGACGCGAGACCTGAGATTTGAGTGGCAGGCATGGGAAAAAATGGATTGTTAGCTCTTTTATCAAGCAAGCCGTGTGCCGTGAACGGGATGCGTGGCGTGGTAGGCGAAGGCATTCTCCGTGGATCTGTCTTCCGGCATGTCGAGCAGCCGGAGACCAAAAATTCATGACTCGGTGAAAACTTGTCCGAATCCAA
>JAYVRQ010000088.1:0-8103 GCA_043776145.1 Chthoniobacteraceae bacterium | reverse complement strand
GTTGTCGCGCCCGATCACGGGATCGATCTTCCCCTTGCGTGCGAGCGCCGTCAGATCGCGCCCGTATTTTTCCAGCGTCTGATATTTCCCCTCGGGATGCTGATCCGTCACGCGCTGCGAGCCGCGCACCTGCTGGAGCGCCTGCATCAGCCTGTCGCGCGTGATGCCGGCCTTTTTGAGAAAGCGCCCCGCCGGCACCGCATCGCCAGTCAGCGCAAGGAGGTAATGTTCGGCGCTGAGATATTCATCCTTCATTTTTGCCATCTCCGACTCGGCCGAATTGAGCACCGTCGTGATCTCGCGCCCGAGGCTCGGCCCGGAGCTGCCGTGAGCACGGGCACGCCGCTCGAGTTCCAGCCGCAGCGCGTCCTCGATGTTCGCGGGAATCACGCCGAGCTTTTCGAGCAGCGGTCGCGTGATGCCCTCCTGCTGTTCGAGCAGTGCGAGCAGCAAATGCTCGTTCGAGATTTCCGCGTGATTCGATTTCGAGGCGAAATCCTGCGCGGCTTGCAGCGCCTCCTGCATTTTTTGAGTGAAGCGGTCGGGTCTCATAGGGATTGGGGAAAGTGTGCCGCACTCCTCAGCAAATAGCCTTCCGTAATTTGTTCAGAGAAGCCCCGCATTTGCTCGCGCCACGATGACGCAAACCGCGTGTCGAGTTGGCGTCGCGAAAGGGCGTATCGTCGCGGGCAGCCCGCACCGCCATCCGACCTAATGAAAGACGACCTCCAACCAGGTGCGTGTTGCCCTCCGACCATGTGCGCGTCCAGCTCCGAGTGAGTGCGAGCCGCCCTCCGCCCCTTTGCGAGCCACCCAAAAACGCGTAAACCGGCCTCCGACCGTGTGCGAGCCGGGCTCCAACCATGTGCGAGGCAGCCTCCGACTTGGTGCGTGCCGGCCTCCAAGTCGGTGTGGATCGGTCAAAACCTGTGTGAACCGACCTCCGACCAAGTGCGAGCCGACCCGCGAATGTAGGTCGTCGCACGCGATTCTCAATTGCTCAATTACGGCCTCGAACCCATCGCAAATCGGCGGGACAAGGATTGGCCTCTCACCGGCTGTATTTGTACGGAGCGAGCTTGCGCGCGGGGATGATGGTAATGAATCTAGGCGGGAATGAGCGATCCTCGCAGAGCGAAACTTGAAGCATTCCGCGCCTGGGCCGGCGCTCACATCACCGGCGATGAAAAAGGGCAGGCGCAAATCTTCCTGGATCGTTTGATGCAGGCGTTCGGGCACGCCGGTTCGCTTGATGTCGGTGGCGAACCCGAGTTCAGGATTCGCAAAGCAACGGAGGACGGCGGCGGCACCAGCTTCGCAGACTATGTCTGGAAGCCGGTCGTGCTCATCGAGATGAAAAAGCGCGGCGTGAACCTCGCGAAACATTACCGCCAGGCTTTCGACTATTGGGCGCGCACCGTGCCGGGCCGCCCGCGCTACGTTGTGCTCTGCAACTTCGACGAGTTCTGGGTCTATGACTTCGAGACGCAGATGGATTCGCCCGTCGGTTGCGTCGCGCTCGCCGATCTCCCCGAGCACTTCGGCCCGCTTGCCTTCCTCTTTCCCGGCCAGCCCAAGCCCGTCTTCGACAACGACCACGTTGCCGTTACGCGCGAAGCCGCCGCCAACCTTTCCAAATGCTTTAACAAGCTCATCAAGCGCCGCGTCGAGCGATCCCTCGCCCAGCGCTTCACCCTCCAGATGCTTGTGGCGCTGTTCGCCGAAGACATCGACCTGCTCGACAAATATCTCGTCACCCGCCTGCTCGACGACTGCGACGCCGCCACTTCCTACGATCTGCTCGGCAGTCTCTTCACCGAGATGAACACGCCCGGCCACACTCCCGGCGGACGCTTCAAAGGTGTGCCTTATTTTAATGGCGGCCTCTTCGCGCAGCCCGCGCGGCTGGAACTGACCGACACCGAGATCGTTCTTCTGCGCGAGTGCGCGAAATCCGACTGGTCGAAAGTGCAGCCGGAAATTTTCGGCGTCATCTTCGAGCATTCGCTGGAAAAAGAGGAACGCCACGCGTGGGGTGTCCATTACACCAGCCCCGAGGACATCATGAAGATCGTCAACCCCACGATCGTCGAGCCGTGGCGCGAGCAGATCGAGGGCGCGAAGACGCTCAAGCGGCTGCGCGAATTGATCGACCGCCTCTCGCACTTCCGCGTGCTCGATCCCGCCTGCGGCAGCGGCAATTTTCTCTACATCGCCTACCGCGAGTTGAAGCGGCTCGAAGCCCGGCTTTTCGAGCGCATGGAGCAGGAGTTCAAATCCGAGGCGAAGCAGGCCGGCCAGATGCGCCTTTCCTTTCTCTCCGCGCAAAACTTCCACGGCATCGACATCACGCCGTTCGCCGTCGAGTTGGCGAAAGTCACCATGATGATCGCGCGCAAGTTCGCCATCGATGAACTGCACATCACCGAGGCCGCGTTGCCGCTCGATAACCTCGATCAAAACTTCCGCACCGGCGACGCACTCGCCACCGCGGGAGCCGATGGAGCCAGCGTCCGCACGCCGTGGCCGAAGGTGGATGTCATCATCGGCAACCCGCCCTTCCTTGGCGCGAAGCGGCTCAAGCCCGAGCACGGCCCCGGCTACGTGAACCGCGTCCGTGCGCTCTACCCGGAAGTCCCCGGTATGGCCGACTTCTGCGTCTATTGGATTCACCGCGCGCACGATCATCTTCCGGCCTGCACCGCCGCCGATCCCGTCGCCGGCCGCGCGGGCCTCGTCGGCACGCAGAATATCCGCAACAACCAATCGCGCGTCGGCGGACTCGATCACGTCGTCCGCGATGGCACCATCGTCGAAGCCGTCGATAACCAGCCGTGGAGCGGCGAAGCGAACGTCCACGTCTCCATCGCGAATTGGGCGAAGACGCAAGACCCTGCGCTGCTGCCGAAGACCCGGCGGTTGTGGTTCAAAGTCGAGCAGTCTGCAGCGGTAAAGAAACTACGGAAGGTGGCAGGCAAGAACGCAGCGAAGGATTACGAGTTGAGCTTCCGCGAAGTGGCGCAGATCAACTCCGCGCTCTCGGATCAAACCGATGTGGCGAACGCGCAAGTGCTCGGGTGCAATACCGAGCCGCAGCGCGTTTTCCAAGGGGTTACGCCCGGGCACGCCGCATTCGTTCTCGATGACGAGGGAAGGCGAGCGATCATCGCGCGCGATGCCAGGACTGCGCAGATCATCCACCCGTATTTGATCGGCGACGAAATCCTCGCGGGACAGGGCAAGCCTGAACGGTTCGTGCTCGATTTCGAGCAACGCAACATCCTCGATTCGCAACAATACGCGGCAGCGTTTGCCTATGTGCAGAGCACGGTTCTGCCGGATCGTGAAAAGGCGGCGGAAGAAGGGCGGGACGAACACGGGAAAATGCGACCTCATCACCGGCAATTCCTTGATCGCTGGTGGAAGCTCTCATGGGATCGCGCCGAAATGATCGCGGAAATCGCGCGCGTGCCTCGCTATCTGGTTTGCTCACGAGTGACTAAGCGCCCAATCTTTGTCTTCGCTTCGGCCAACATCCGGCCGGGTGATGCGTTGCAGGTTTTCATTTTCGCCGATGATTACAGCTTCGGCGTTCTGCAATCCGCCGCGCATTGGCTCTGGTTTGTCACGAAATGCAGCAAGCTGAAATCGGATTTCCGCTACACACCGCCATCTGTCTTCGACACCTTCCCCTGGCCGCAAACGCCGAACGCCGCACAAGTCGAAGCCGTCGCCGCCGCCGGGCGCGAAGTGCGCCGCATCCGCGCCGAGACATTGCCGAAAATGAAAGGCGGCCTGCGCGCCCTCTACCGCACCCTCGAACTCCCCGGTGCAAACCCGCTCAAAGACGCCCACGCCACCCTCGATGCCGCCGTCCTCGCCGCCTACGGCTTCACGCCCAAAGCCGACCTCCTCGCCCAACTCCTCGCCCTGAACCAACTAGTCGTTGGCAATATCGAAAGCGGCGAGGCCGTTACCGCGCCCGGCATCCCGGCATCCTTCCCGAATCCGCAATCGCTCGTTACTGCGGATTGCATTTGCCCTCAATCCACCTGACTGCCCGGCTGTCCGCAAATTCCCTCGACTTCAATCTATGGACGACAGCCGAACATCGGACGGGAAGACGTTTAAGGGATATTGGTGGCTACCGTCCAAACCGGAGCAGCGGTGGTTTGGAAACCTCAATTGGAAGCAGTCCGAGTCGCCTGACCTTGAGTTGGATTACAAGTCCGCTGAGGAGGTGGCTCCGCCTTCAGATCAGGTGGAATCCTTTTGGGGACTCGACGCCCACGGAACGCCTATTTCCGTAATGAGAGCAGGGTGGGTTGGCGGAACGTCTTCGGGCTTTCTGTCCAGGTGGCGATACCACGCCGGACACGTCCTGCGCGGAATTCATGTCGGGAGCTTGGAAGAGTTTCGCGCGGATAAGATCAACGTCTGGATTGGACATCTTAACGATTGGATCAGCGAAGAAGGCTTTGGAAAAACGGATGAAAGCGACGGTGCGTGGCGCGTCGAATATCGCCGTCCCGAGGATCGCAGTTTCAAAATATCGAAGAACACAACCCTCAAACTTTGCCACAGCGCCATCGCTACTTTAGAAGGCCGAAAGCGTGCGATTGGATATGACATTTTTGTGTCTCTTGAGCGGGAACGTCCGTTCGGTTTGGCCGCCGCCTTTCGCTGGATAGATGCACTACTCAAACTGCTTCACTTCGCTTGCTTGCGGCCCATCAAACCAACGCAAATCACATTTGAACTCTTCAATCATAGGTTCAACTTGGGGAGCAAGTCCTACCCAAAGAAAATCGAGCTTTATAGCGGAATCATTGCACCGCAGCAGGAGAAGGCTCTCAAGCCTTTCGACTTTGTTTTCATGTTCGACGAAGTGGAAGCGCGATTCGCCGATTTATTCACGCGCTGGTTCCGCTTTTGTATTGAACAACGCGAAGCTCTGGGCTGTTACGCTACGACCGTCCACTTTGATCTCCCACCCGAGGTTGGCATCATTTGTCTTACGCAGGCATTGGAGGCATTTCACGCACGACGTTACCAAGAGGACGTTCACTTTATTGACCGGATCAAGCGGCTCTGCAATGAACACAAGTTGAGCGTGAGTCCTGTTATTGGAGACATCAAAGCGTTTGCAAAGCGAGTCAGGGATACGCGGAACTATTACACCCATCACGACAAGAAGATTCGGAGCAGAGGGAATGTCCTGAACGGCATCAAGCTCATGATGATGACTTACCATCTTCAATTTCTCTTCCGAGTGTGTGTGCTCTCGGAATTTGAACTCACTGCCGACCTCCATTCCATCCTGCGCAGGCGGATACCCACTCGGTTTACGGAGTTCTACTAGGGCGTGTTTGCAAACCCGCCGTCACGCAGCCTGAAAGGCTGCAATAAGCCAGCCCAGGGCAACGCCCTGGGTTCCCGGTAATAACGAGATCAAGCCCTGAAAGGGCGCAAGAACCCGATGAGAGCTTGGCGTGAGAAGGGGCAAGCAGGGTCAGAGCCAGAATCTCGCTCTCCAACGTACGAGTTTATCAGAGAAATCGCGGCAGGCTGCAATCCACCAATCACTCGATGAACACGCCGGGACTCAGCGCGAAGTGTTTGCCGAGCGCCCGCGCGTGCTCGGCGGTGATTTCGCGGTCGCCGCGCAGGATCATGGGGCCAAGCTGGCGCGAGGCGCCAAGCAGGCGGGAGAGATCGGCGCCATTCATGCCGTGGTTTTCGAGCAGATACTTGAGCATCTCCAAACCGGAGATTTTCGGCCACTTCACATGCCCGGCATCATATCGCTCGATGAGCGTGCAAAGGTGGTCGAAGTAATCCTCCTGATCGCGGCTGAATTCTCCGAGCAGTGGGGTCAGGTTGAGAAATTCGCTGTGTGGTCGGGTCGTTCCAGTCCACGCATTCCAAGGTGAAGATCGAAAACCTCCTGCACTTTGCGAAAGCTCGGCATGTGAGTATTCCAATTGTCACCCTCAAGACTGCACGCTATCGGAATCAGGCAATCTCATGTCCAAACCCACGAGCAGCGCTGCCATTCCTGAGCATCGCTTGAACCCGCCGGCCCACGCTTTGCCGCACCGTGGGTTGCGCGGTCACTTTGGCGCTGCTTCGGCAAAGGTTGCGCGGTTTCGGAAGGGGGGTTACACCTGTGCCCGATGAACTGGCAGAACCAAATCCACCGCTGGCAACGCCTCCCGGAGAAGCGCAAGCTGCAACTCCGCTGGGAGACGATTCCGGACGATGTGGCGCGGAGCATGGCCTTCGAGAGAGAGCCGGTGCCAGTGGAGCAGATTCGGGCGATCCTCGCGCGGATCGAGCCACCCGCTTTGTTGAAACCACTCGCGGCACCCTGAGCTACACGGCGCTCGCTCCGCTCCTCGCGGCGCGGGTCGCCGTCGCGGAGGCGGACCTTTATCGGGAAGCCTTCGCGGCGTGCCCGCTCGACGAATCTTTCCTTCTCGATTTGCACGCCCGCATCTGCGGCGACCTCGTTCCCGATTGGGCCGGCCGGTGGCGCGCGATCGAGGTCCGCGTCGGCAATCTCCAGCCACCGCTTCCGCACGAGCTCCCGCTGCGGATGCGCGACTACGCGCTCGATCTTCAGGCGCGCTGGCCGGATGCGACCGCGTCTCTGTCCGACCTCACTCTCGAACTGCTCGGCTTCATCGAAGGTCGCTTTCTCACCATTCATCCGTTCAGCGACTTCAACGGGCGCACTATCCGGCTGTTTCTTCGCGAAGTTCTCCGCCGGATGGATTTTCCCCGCGTCATTCTCGAACCTGACACGGATGCCGGGCGCGCATCTTATTACGCCGCGCTCGAAGCCGCCGACCACGGCAATTATCGCCCACTGGCGGACATCTGGCATGAACGCCTCAGCCAAGTCGAAACGCCGGACGTGTAGTGGACCGCAGTGCAACTGGGTCAGAGCGGGGATTTCGCACTCCAACATGCAAGTTTTTCAAAGATTGGCGGCAGGCCGCAATCCGCGAATCACTCGATGAACACGCCTGGACTCAGCGCGAAGTGTTTGCCGAGCACCCGCGCGTGTTCGGCGGTGATTTCGCGGGCTCCGCGCAGGATCATGAAGCCGCGAGAACGGCGGGAACAGCCCCTGTTTTCTCAGCCCCGTGGCTTCTCAAACGCCCCGCTCAAATCACCGGAAATGGATTGATGAGTTGAAGCCCGGCGATGTGCTGGAAGTCGCCGGTGTTTCTGGTGACGAGAGGCACATCGAATTCCAGTGCGGTGGCGGCGACGATCGAGTCGCCGAGACTCATCTTCTTCTGCTGCCGCAGGAGGATCGCACGCCTGATGATTTCATCGTCCAGGGGTGCCTCGACCGTGGTGGCGACGATCTCGTGGAGTCTTGCCTGCCGCTCCGGCGCGAGATGGCCAAAGCCGGGAAATCCGAGAACCTCAATGCGGGTGACGCTGGCGATGACCGCATCCGGGCTTTCGACAAACGGTGAGCACAAAACATCTCCCGGCTCGCCGGCGTAGATGAGAATGTTGGTGTCGCAGACCATGAATTATCCCCGGCCTGGAAGCGACCGGTCTTCCCTGATCTCCCGCTGCCATGCCACAGGATCGGGGATCGCATCGCTCAGGCCGCCGAGGGCACGCAGCCCTGCGTAGGCTGCTTTGCGCCGGGCAAGCATTTCGGGGGTGGCGGAAGGGAGCCGGCGTTTCTTTGCCGGCGTGCTGCTGTCGGCCTCGGTGACGACCAGCAGCACATGCGCACGCCCGGGCTTGAGCCACGCCGGAAGGGGTGAGAGCAACTTCATGCTGCCGTCCGCTTCGATGTCTGCATCGGTCTCGAGAGTGTTCATGCGTGGGACCGTAGGCGGTGCGGCGCATGAATTCCAGTTTGCCGCGCAACTTTCGTGGCCGGCTCACGGCAGTTCAGAAAAGCGGAACGGCGGAGACAGGCATCTATGGAAGTGAAAGGTGCGCGCAGAATTCATCCCGCTGGCACGGGGCTCGCTTAGAGACTGTGTAAAAAGTCCATCTTCTAGAGATTTTAGTACTTGTACGAATTGGAGGAATGGGTTGGAAAGCTTGGGATGCCAAACCAAGAAC
>JAYVRQ010000087.1:0-2474 GCA_043776145.1 Chthoniobacteraceae bacterium | reverse complement strand
GGTCGGGATGGAGCCGCCATTTCGCCCGATGGCTACCGCGGCGGCTGGCCTTGCAGCAGGTTGACCAGGTCTTTGTACGCTTCCGCGAACGCATCGAGGTTCACCTGGTCCATGGCATCCGGCGCGAGTTCCTCGATCATGGCGATGCGGCTGGCGATCAGCATCAAATCCTCCGGGCCGGGGTGGCGCGGATCGGACAAGCCGTCCTCATTCAAGTCTTCGATGAGATCCTGGCGTTCGTGGGCGGAAAGACTCGGGTCATTGATGGCGGACACCCAGTAGTCATTGGCCCCGGCGTCCCATCCCACATAGCTCAAGGCGGCACGCGCCACGCGATCCTGCACCGGCGGCTTGCCGGACTTGCCCGCCGGAGCAGTCGCAGTCTTGCCCTGCGCCTTCTTCGCCGCGCCGGTCTTGCCGCCGGCTCCGGTCTTGATGAGTTGAAGCTCACCGTCCTGCACGAGCCCCACGCCCGGCGCGTAGTATTTGTATTCCTTCCCGCTCTCCAATGGCGTCGTCTCCTCGATTTTCACGCAGTTCTTAAAGGTGCCGGCGGGAGTTTTCATCGTCTCGTTCACGCTCACGATTTCCGCGCGATCCATCGCCACTTTCGGCGCGATTTCCTGGTAATACGCCGCGCCGACTTTGGGTTTGGCCGGCATCGCGAGTCCGAAGCGCGCCCCCGCCACGCCCGCGAGCCACGAGCCTTCGTGATTCTTCACCTTCCCGTCTTTGTAAGTGTCGCTGTCCTCGCCGAAGTAAAAGACATCGCCGGTCGTTTTCGAGATCGCGAAATAGTTCTGGCTGATTTCGACGACTTCGCCGTCCTGCGTTTCGCGCTCCTCGACCACGCGCGTCTCGACGCCATCCACGGTCTTCGTGCGATCGGTCACGGTGATCGTGAGCACGGTCTTTTTTCCGTCCTCCTTTCCCTCGAAGACCGAGACGAAACCCGGCGTGAGCACGAACCAGTCGCTCTTTCCCTTTGAGGAAAGATCGCCCTTTTCCACCGCGAAGGTGTCGGTGAAAATGGGGGCGTCGGCGGCGAAAAGGGACGCGCCGATCAAGGCAGCGCCAACGATGGCGAGGGAGTGATAGAGTTTCATGGAAAGGAAAGTGGCAGGCCGTAGATGATGCCAGCATGATGGCGCGAAGGAAACCATCAAGCTGCGACGTGAGGGAAAATGGGTGGCGCGGGGAAAAAGCCGCTGCTACACAACGCGCCCTATGCGTCTCCTCGTCACCGGCGGCTGCGGCTTTATCGGCAGCAATTTCATTCGTTACGTCCTCCAGCATTTCGGGCCGGAGGTGATCTCGAATGTCGATGCGCTGACGTATGCGGGGAATCCCGCGAATCTGGCGGGCGTCGCGGAGGAGTTTGGGGAGCGATACGAGTTCGTGAAGACGGACATCGGGGACGCGGCGGGGATCCATGCGTTGATGAAGAAGCATCAGTTTTATGCAGTCGTGAATTTCGCCGCGGAGTCGCATGTGGATCGCTCGATCGACACGCCGGGCGATTTCATTCACACGAATGTCGTCGGCACTTCTGTGCTGCTCGATGCGGCGCGCAAGCATGGCGTGCGGCGTTTTCTCCAAGTCTCGACCGACGAGGTGTACGGCTCGCTCGGGCCGACGGGGCTCTTCACCGAGAAGTCGGAGATCAAGCCGAGTTCGCCGTATTCCGCGAGCAAGGCGTCCGCCGATCTGCTGGCGCTGGCGTGCTTCCACACCTACGGGCAGGAGGTCGTGGTGACGCGCTGCTCGAACAACTACGGGCCGTATCAATTTCCCGAAAAGCTCATCCCGCTGATGATCGTGAACGCGCTCGCCGACAAGCCGCTGCCGGTCTATGGCGACGGGCTGAATGTGCGCGACTGGATTCATGTCGAGGATCATTGCGCGGCGATCTTTGCGGCGCTGCTGCATGGGAAAGCGGGCGAGGTCTATAACGTCGGGAGCGATGGCGAGATGCGGAATATCGACGTGGTGAAGATGATCCTCGCGCATCTCGGGAAGCCGGAGAGCCTGATCCAGTATGTGAAGGACCGGCTGGGGCACGACCGGCGTTATGCGATCGACTCGACGAAGGCGCACACGAAGTTGCAGTGGAAGCCGCGGCACGGGCACCTGCAAGGCATCAAGGACACGGTCGATTGGTACGTCGCGAACCGCGCGTGGTGGGAGCCGTTGCTGAAAAACAAATGAAGATCGTCATCGTGGGAAGCGGCGGGCGGCTCGGTGCGGCGCTGGCCCGCGAGTGGGCGGCGCTCGGGAATGAAGTCGCGGGGTTTAATCACGCGACGCTCGATCTCGGGGACTCGGGGACGATCCGGGCTGCGCTGGGTGCGCTCGACTTTGACGCGCTCGTGAACTGCGCGGCGCTCACGCATGTCGATTACTGCGAATCGCATGAGGACGAGGCGTATCGCATCAACGCGGGAGCCGTGGCCGACCTCGGTGAAATCTGCGCC
>JAYVRQ010000086.1:0-8141 GCA_043776145.1 Chthoniobacteraceae bacterium | reverse complement strand
GCGACTAACCCTGCATCCGTTCGTAACAGGAGCCAGGCATCGGCATCGCCGATGTTCATGCAACTGATCGTTTCGCCTTAACTGATGGATTGCCACGCGCCCGTGATCGGTTAGGGAAGACTGGCATGGACCTTCGCCACCTCCGTTACTTCCAAGCCATCGCCGAGGAACTGAGTTTTTCCCGCGCCGCGCGGCGGCTGAATGTGGCGCAGCCCGCCCTCAGCCGGGCCTTGAAGGAACTCGAATCCGAACTCGGCATGGAAGTCATCGCCCGCACCCGGCGCAGCGTCGCGCTCACCCCGGCGGGGCGCGCGCTGCTTTCCGAAACCGCGCTGCTTTTCGAGCAACTCGAGCGCGCGATCCGCCGGGTGCGCCGCGCCGCCGCGGGGCAGGAGGGCGAGTTGCGCCTCGGATACATCGGCCCGCCGACGCAGCGATTCCTCAGCCGCGCAGTCGGGGAATACGCGCGCCGCTGCCCGCAAGTCACCGTGCATCTCGAAGAGCGCACGCCCGAGCGCGTCTGGGAAATGGTGGCAAAAGGCCGGCTCGACATCGGCCTCACCCGCCCCGTCCTCGCGCACGCCGCGCTCCGCCTGAAGACCATGCTGCTGCGCGACGAGCCGCTGTGCGCCGCGATCCCATCCGGTCACCCGTGGGCCGCGCGAAAATCACTGCCGTGGC
The DNA here is from genome assembly GCA_043776145.1 of Chthoniobacteraceae bacterium. GTDB lineage: Bacteria > Verrucomicrobiota > Verrucomicrobiia > Chthoniobacterales > Chthoniobacteraceae > JANLQB01. The sequence goes on along the minus strand of JAYVRQ010000086.1, from coordinate 7,460 downwards.
GCAGCCTCGCCGGGGAGCCGCTCATCGTCCTCGCCCGCCGTGAAGGCGCGGGCCTGCATGACGAAATCCTCGCCGCCTGCCGCCACGCGGGCTTTACCCCGAAGATCGGCCACACCCCGAGCCTCATCGGCACGATCCTGCGCTATGTTGAAAGCGGCGCGGGCATTGGCATCGTCCCGGAGTGCCTGGGCGAGACCGAGTCCTTGCAGCGATGGAAGCCCGTCCGCCTGACTCCCCTGCAAAGCGTCCCCCTCGTCATGGTCTGGCGGGACGGCCACGACGAACCACCCGCCGCCGCCTTCCGCGCACTCATTGCCGAATGGCTCAAGAGCGGCAGGCTTTGGCGCGCGGAGTAAAGCGGAGTTTTCCCGCTCTCGTCCTCGCTTTCCATTTCATCATGGGGCATGAATGGGTAATGCCCGAAATTTTTTCCGAACATGCCTCCCGCACGAGCGATCGTGATTCGATGCACAGCGAGCCCGGCGATGCCGAAGGCAAAACCCATCCCAGCCACGCCGAGTGGAAGGCGATCGTGGCCGAATTTCAAAAGCCTTCGACGCGGCGCGCCACCTGGCAGGTCGTCAACAGCTTCGGATCGTATGCGCTCGTGTGGTGGCTCATGTATCTGAGCCTCTCCGTTTCGTGGTGGCTCACGCTGCCCCTCGCGGTGCTCGCCGGCGGGCTGCTCGTACGGGTGTTCATCATTTTTCACGATTGCGGACACGGCTCGTTTTTCAAATCCCGTCTGGCCAATGACATCACGGGCTTCATCGCCGGGGTGCTGAATTTCACGCCCTATCATCACTGGCGCTGGGAGCACGCCGTGCATCACGCCAGTTCGGGCGATCTCGACCGGCGGGGGACGGGCGATGTGTGGACGATGACGGTGCAGGAATACCGCGCGTCCTCCCGCTGGCGTCGCCTTGGCTACCGGATCGTGCGCAATCCTTTCTTCCTGCTGTTCGTCGCGCCGTTCTATCTTTTCGTGATCCGCGAACGCTTTTCCACCAAAGGCGCGAGCACCCGCGACCGCCGCTCGGTGTGGTGGATGAATCTGGCGCTGTTCGCGATGGTCGCGACGCTCGGCTCCATCTTCGGGTGGAAAGAATACCTGCTCCTCCAACTCATCGTCACCATGACCGGCGGGGCCGCGGGTGTTTGGATGTTCTATGTGCAGCATCAGTTCGAGGATACCTATTGGGAGCGACGCGAGGATTGGGATTTCACCGCCGCCGCGCTGCAAGGCAGCTCTTTCTACAAGCTGCCCGCGATCCTCCAATGGTTCTCCGGCAACATTGGCTACCATCACATTCATCATCTTAGCTCGCGCATTCCCAACTACAGTCTGGAGCGATGCCATAACTCGCATCCGATCTTCAAAAATGTAAAACCCATCACGCTGCGCACGAGCCTGAAGTCGCTCCACTTCCGGCTCTGGGATGAGGAACATCGCAAACTGGTGGGCTTCGAGCGCAGGGGGAAAAGGGGGCGCACGAACCGCCCGGCGAGCAGTGCCGCGCGCAGGCGGTAAAGTAGCCTGGGCTTTGGCCTAAAGCCGCGCTACTCGCTCACAACAGCGTTTCCAAAACATCCAGCGCCTTGCGATAGACCTGATGCCTGCTGCCCCCACCGATCTCCCAAAGCAGCAAACTCGTCGTCTCATTGCTCCCCGCGGGCAGTAGATGGTGGTACACACGTTCGGGGCCGATTCGCACTTCCACCCGGAAAAAATCCCCCTGCCGATCGCGCCGGACGCGGATGCCGCCACTCTCGGAAACGAGTTCGCACAGACTCAGCGAGCGCCCCGCCTCCGGGCGCAGATCGAACGTCACCGCGCCGCCGCCTTCGCGCTGGAACGTAAAGCCCTGGCCGTTTGCCACGGCATGGGTGAACTTTAGTTGCGCAGCGAACCAGCTCGTGAGCAGCAGCGCGGTCGAGCGGTTCTCGGGCGCGTGCGCGATCGTGATGCTCTTCAGATCGGCCAGCAGCGCGAGATTGTCCGGGTGATCGAACATCTGCGAAAGCGCCTGCCGCAGATGCAGCGAGCGCGCCCAATTCAAATCGCACAGGATGAGATGCGCCTGCGCGCGTTCGATGGATTCGCGCAGCAGGCTGAACTGCGTGCGCACGTCCTTCCATTCCTGGCTGTCATAAATCAGCCGGTCCACCCACGACCAAAGCGTCTCATCGACCGGATCGGGAAACTCACCCTGCCACCAAAGATAGAGCGGAAGGTCCGAGTCCAGATTCGCAAAAAGGGTATTCGCCATCCGGCTCTCCGAATGCCCCTCGAACAAAAATGAAATCTGCTCACAGCAAATCTGCTTCGCCCCCGCGCGGCTCAGATGGCAGTGCGCATTGATCCACGCGGAGACCTTCGGCTCCCCTGCCCCATTCGGCGCGATCCCCGCGAGCAGCGCGCGGCAGGCGTGCTGGCTGGTGAACTCGGAAATCACCGCCGTGTTCCGCTTCATCGCCTCGACCCCGCGGCACACGATCGCAAAATTCACCAGTGAAGCCCGCGTCGTCGCGCCCGCGTCGTCGCCCCAAAGTTTCGTCAGTTCACGGCCAATCTGCGCGACTTCCACGGGCTGTCCGAAGGCTAGAGTTTCGATGGCAGGCATTGGGGAATGTTGAGAGTTAGATCTTAGGACTACATTCTCCGCCAAGCGCGCCCATCACGGGCCAGCAGGTCATCCGCTTCACTCGGACCCCACGAGCCCGATGGGTAGTGACAGAGCGGCGGCGGGGTTGGGTTGTCGTGCCAGGCTTGTTCGATGCGGTCCACGAATTCCCAGGCGTGCTCGACTTCATCGCGCCGGGCGAAAAGGGTGGCGTCTCCGCTCATCGCATCGAGCAGCAGCCGCTCGTAGGCTTCCGGCGAGGCTTTTCCAAAGCTGGTGCCGTAGTGAAAATCCATCTTCACCGGCTCGATGTTCACGCTCGCGCCGGGACGCTTGGCCTGGATGCGCAGCGAGATGCCTTCATCCGGCTGGATGCGGATCACGAGCACATTCGGACCCACGTCCGCATCGCGGCTGAACAACACATTCGGCACATTCTTAAACTGCACGGCGATCTCCGTCCCACTCTTCGCCAGCCGCTTTCCGAAGCGCACATAGAAAGGCACGTTTGCCCAGCGCCAGTTATCCACATGCGCCTTCACGGCTACATAGGTCTCCGTCATCGACTCGGGACTCACGCGATCCTCCTGGCGGTAACCCACCACATCCTTCCCATTGATCGCACCCGCCGCGTACTGCCCGCGCACCACATTCGCCGCCACATCCTCGCTCGTCATCACCCGCAGCGAGCGGATCACCTTCACCTTCTCATCGCGAATCGCATCCGCCGTCAGCGCAACCGGCGGCTCCATCGCGACAAGCGAGAGCAGTTGCAGCAAATGATTCTGCACCATGTCGCGCAAGGCTCCCGCGTTTTCATAATAGGGTCCGCGTGCCTCGACACCCAGCGGCTCCGCTCCGGTAATCTGCACATGGTCGATATAGCGGCTGTTCCAGAGCGGCTCGAAAATTCCGTTCGCAAAGCGCAGCACCATCAGGTTCTGCGCCGTCTCCTTTCCGAGATAGTGGTCGATGCGGAAGGTATCTTTTTCTGGAAAGACATCGTTCACCACCTGATTGAGCGTTTGAGCAGAAGTTAGATCCTTCCCGAATGGTTTCTCCACAATCACGCGCGCCCAGCTACCCTCGCGCGTCTTATTCAAACCCACCGCCGCCAGCATTTCCAGGATGCCCGGAAACTCACTCGGCGCGACCGATAGATAGAACAATCTATTCCCCCGTGTATTTCGCTCCGCATCCAGCTTGTCCAGTCTTTCAGCCAGAGACTTATACCCTTCCAAATCCCCAAACTCGCTGCGGTGATAAAACACGCGGTCCGCAAAGGCTCCCCAAAGTTCATCGTTCACCCCCTGCCGCGAAAACTTCCGCGCCGCCTCCTCCAGTTCCGCGCGAAACTGCTCGTCCGTTTTTTCGCGCCGCGCAAAACCCACGACCGACAGCGCCGCCGGCAGATCGCCATCCGCGGCGATGTTGTAAATGGCGGGAATCAGCTTCCGATAAGTCAGATCGCCCGACGCGCCGAAGATCACGACCGTGCAAGGCTGCGGCATGGGCCGGTTCGACAAGCCCTCCCGCAGAGGATTCGTTGTCCGTTCGGTGGAAGAGGCAGGTGTATTCACGTTGGGCGGGGAGCCTGCGCATCCGTGCGCGCCAATGCAAGCCCAAGCCTGCGAGCGCCCGAAAGTAGTCCGTCCACCGCGTAGGAGAAAGGCGGACGCGGAAATCAGCATCGCCAGGGCTTCCCACGGCTGCCAGGGGAGGCTTACAAACGCCCCTTCACGGGCGCGCGATTTTCCACTTTCGCCAAACCATCAAACGTACCATCGCCATGCACACACCGTCCTTCACCCGCCTCCTCGCTTTCAGCGCCCTCCTCGCCTTCGGCCACCGCAAGACATCACCCATCAAAGAATCAACCAGCGATCAAATCGAAGAAACACACTCGACCATGAAAACATCAATCCGTTCCATCATCCCATCCGCGACCGTCTGCGCTCTGGCGCTGGCGGCGGTCTCGCTCCTCCTTCCCGCCCGCGCCCGTGCTGCCGTGGTGGTTTCCAATCTGGGCAATTTGCTGGACGGCAATTTCCCCGTCTTCTATCGGCCGCCCGGCATCGACCCTGCCGATCTTCGCGTGTTTGAAGCCGGCCAAGTTCACCACCGACTTACACGGACAGCGGCTTCACGCTCGCCGCGAACACCTCTTACTTCGTCGTCGCGGGCGTGCCCACGACCGTGGTGGCCAGACAGTATAATTGGAACGACACCCGCGACCTCTCCGAAACCGCCGAGCCGGGATGGAGCATGGGGAACTTCCTCGCTCGAAGGGAAATCCAAGGGGGATTCGACGGGGGTTGGAATTCTGGTTCCGAGGTCGCTTTGAAATTCGCCGTGGATGCGAGTGCGAGTACCATCCCCGAACCATCGACCTGGATCATGGGGCTCGCGCTGCTCACCCGCCGCGCGCGGAAGTAGTCCGCGTCTTTTCACTCTCACCACACCATCGCCATGCACACACCATCCTTCACCCGCCTCCTCACCCTCAGCGTCACGCTCGCCCTCGCCACCACCGCTGCGCAGGCGGCCTCGATTACCTGGGGCGCCGGCGCGCAGGGCATCACCGGCGACAGCAATGTGAGCACCGCCGACACGTTCGTCGGCGCGCTCCATTTCGGCAACCTCGCGGCGGATACGACCGTGAACGGCGTCACCTTCACCGGGATCAGTGCGAACCTCATCAACACCATCACGTCCGGCAACTTCACGCTCACCACCACGAACCCTGCGAGCCTTTTTTCCGCGACGCCCCCATCCCCCGCGGGTGCGCCCTTCAGCAACTTGTCCGCATCTTATCAATCGCTGCTGGCGAGCACCCTGAGGATTGTGAACACCCCCCGCCGGCGATGACTCTCACGATGAACAGTCTCATGGCCGGTGCGACTTATCAGTTCGAGTGGTGGAATGACACGTCGGGTTTTCCTCTCCAGGACTTCCCGACCACCGCGACTGCCGGGAATGCCGTGACGCTCAACTCGAACCCCGGCGGGGAACCCGGCGGACTCCGCCAGTATGCGCTGGGCACCTTCGTCGCAGACGCGACGACCACCCAGGCCATCACCTTCGCCTCCAGCAACGGTGCTGCAGTGCTCAATGGCTTCCAGCTCCGCAAGAAGGCCGAAATTAACCTCGTGAAACTCATCAAGCAATACGGGAACGATGACCAATGCCGCGAGCGCCTTACGGCACTTCGTTGGCCCGCTGGTGTTAGTTGCCCTCGCTGCGCCAGTGGCAACGTCCCAAAGATTACCACCCGCGAACAGTTCTGGTGCCGGGAGTGTGAATACCATTTCTCCGTCACGACAGGGACGATCTTTCACGACACGCACCTTCCGCTCTCCAAGTGGTTTCTGGCGATTTACCTTATGACGGAATCCAAGAAGGGGATTTCCGCCCTCCAGTTGAAGCGCACCTTGGACATCGCCTATCAAACGGCTTGGCATCTCTGTCAGCGCATCCGTGCGGCCATGCGGGATGCCAACTGTGAGCTTCTGAAAGGCATCGTCGAAGTGGACGAAACTTACGTGGGCGGAAAAACAAAGGGCAAGGGCCGTGGCTACCGTGGCAACAAGTCGATTGCGATTGGTGCGGTTCAGCGCGAGGGCAAGATTCGTCTTCAAGTGATCCAGAACGCGAACAAGGCGACGCTGCACCAGTTCATCAAAGACAACACCGATCCGAAAACAGAGGCGATCCATACCGATGAGCTTCCGGCCTATAACGGCATTGCGGACGAAGACACGCGGCATGAGACGGTCAATCACAGCGCGGAAGAGTGGGTATGCGGTGACGTTCACACCAACGGCATCGAAAGCGTCTGGAGCCTGCTGAAACGCTCCATCATCGGCGCGTATCACAAGGTCAGCATGAAGCATCTGGACGCCTATTTGGATGAATTGGAGCATCGGTTTAACAATCGAAAAAATGAGTTCATCTTTCGGGATACGCTCACGAAGCTGGTGAATGCGGGCAAGCTGTCATACGCGGAGCTTATTCAGAAGGCCGCTTAGCTGCCTTCCATTGGTCCACCGTGAGCCCGCTTTTGAGATAATTGGCAAAGACGATGTTGTGGAAAGTTAAGGCGGACAATGGGGAATCCAATGATCTCCCAATAGCAGCCGCTAGTTTGAAGAACACTAATCTGTGACCACTTTCGATTTAACCGCTCATTTCTCCCTGCATTGGATGTGGAAGGCCATGCGAAACAATAAGAGTGAATAGGTCGTTCATCTCTGACTCGTCATTAAGCGTCGCGACTCCTGCGTAAAATAGCTTGTGTAAGCTATAATTCGGACGGGATTCGCCCACGCTTCCTCTGTAAGCATTGAGGACGTTTTCAATACGTTCTTTGCGCGCTTTTATTGTTTCGTTTGTCGTTATCGTAAGGGGCGCGCTTGAGCGCCTTTTGGGCTGCCAGTGTTGCACGTTTTTCCATGTCAATTGCATCGGCGTGCATTTTTTGCAGTCTTGCGAAGTGTCTATAGGGAGCGATGAAACACAACTGAGTCAGCAAAACGATCGCGAAAATGACAACTGCTATCCAATACAGAACAATACCATAGGGTCTTGGCAACTTTACGAGGAGGTTTTGAGTATAACATGTTGAACCTCGATGAAAAACAGATACGTAAAGCACGCGCCTATTTCCGAGGGTATTTTCCGGAAGGTCTTGAAGTTGTTTGGTGCGGATATTCCTGCCCTCACGGCGGCTGGGTTAGTTGGGTTAGTTGGGTTGAGTGTGCCAAGCACGCCGCGGCTTTACGCGGGGAGGCGTTTGCGGATCATGGCGCTGGCGCTGGAAGAAGCGCGGCCTTTTGC
>JAYVRQ010000085.1:0-2480 GCA_043776145.1 Chthoniobacteraceae bacterium | reverse complement strand
CGCGGTCTCCACCGGCTCCACCTCGACCTCAAATACTACAAGCCCGGCGGCCTCTGCCTCAGCGTCGGCAGCACCGCGCCGGCGATCGATGGTGAACTCCGCGACGCGTGCTGGGACGGCTTCGGCGGCGCACCTGCGGGCAAAGACGCGACCGTGTGGATGCGTCATGACGCGACCAATCTCTACGTCGGCATCGCACCGACAGACGGTGCAAAGGCGAAGCCCGTCGCGATGACTTTCGGCGACGCCAGCGCGCGTGTGCTCGTGAGCATCGGTGTCTCCGGATCGAAGCTCGACGTGAAGCGGCTCGACGTGCCGGAGTTTGATCGCAAGGCCGCGATAAGCGCGCTGCCCGACGTTCCAGCAAAGCCCGCCGAACTTCTCGGCGCGAACGCGGCGAGCAAAAGCGGAACCGAAATCGCCATCCCTTGGCGCGCACTCGAATCCCTCGGCCTGAAGCGCGACAGCCTGCGCGCCTCGCCGAATCCCGCCACATTTTTTGGCCGCAAGCCGAATGACATCACGCGCAATTTTTCGCACACCTCCTACGCGATCCAGCCACTCTCCGATGCACCCGCCGCCGCACGCTATACCGTGCGCCTGCACTTCTGCGAACTCGACGGCGCGGCTCCCGGCGAGCGTGTCTTCGACGTGCTGCTCAATGGCAAACCCGCCGCCGCCGCGCTCGACATCGCACGCGAAGCCGGCCCGATGAAGGCTCTCGTGAAGGAATTCCGAGGCGTGACCTGCACCGCGAGTCTCGACGTGGAGCTGCGCGCGAAAACAAACGCGGCAGAGAAAAACGCGGCGCTGCTTTCCGCGATTGAAATCGTGCGCGAGTGAGCCCTTTCCGAATCATCGCAGCGCTTGCCCTCGTGCTCCCGACCGCCGCCGCAGCCTGCTCGGTGCCGGTCTTCCGTTACGCGCTGGATCGCTGGCCGGCGGATGCGTTCCGCCTCGAAGCTCCGGCAGCGGCGCTCCGTGGCGAGCCCGTCGCATCCGACCTGCGCGGCGATGGTGGCGTGCAGCTCAACATCGAGGTGCTGCCGCTCGATCAGGAACAGGACGCCCGCCTTTTTTTTCCCGGCCAAAGCGGTGAAGCCGCCGCTGTGTGGAGCGGCGAGTTGAATGCCGCGAACTACCGCGCGCTCGTCACATCCCCCGCGCGCGCCGAAATCGCGAAGCGCTTGCTCAATGGCGATACCGCCGTGTGGGTGCTCGTTGAAAGCGGATCGCCGCCAGCCTCCGACGCGCTCGCTAAGCGGCTCGGCGAACAACTCGCTGCGATCGAAAAGACGGCAACCCTCCCGGCAATGCGCCCCGATGATCCATCGAGCCAGATCGGGCCGGGTCCAAAACTGCAGGTCAAATTCTCACTCCTGCGGATCCCGCGCGCCGCAGCGGAAGAGCACGCCTTCATCGCGATGCTCGCCGGGCCGGACGGCCTCCCCGCGCTGCCCGCGACGCAGCCGTTCGCCGCGCTCGTCTTTGGCCGCGGTCACGTTGCTGGCGCTTGGATGGGTGAAAAGCTCACCGGTGAACTTATCGAAAAAGCGAGCCTCTTCCTGATCGGTGCGTGCTCGTGCGAGGCGAAGCATCTCAACCCAGGTTGGGACACGCTCATGCGCGTCAACTGGGATGCCGAACTCGAGAAAGTCGCGCAGGACTCCGGGCACTCCAATGTGCCAGACCCGTCTTCACGCGTTGAGAAAGTCACCATCAATCCCAGTTCCGCCCCCGCACCTGCTCGCAATATCCGAGGCAAAACCGCCGCCCTGTGCGGCATCACGGCACTTTTCACGGCAATCCTTTTACTCGTTTGGAACCGAGCCCGATGCCGCCGCGAGCATTCTGAATCGAAGTAATTAGCAGGACCTCCGCAGTGATCATCGGTGAAAACTTCGCCCACCAAGGCATCGTGCCAAGTGCACACTTTCGGCCGCGCTTCGTAAATCCATCGCGGAAGCCCAAGCACGACGGACGACGAGTGGAACGCGTCACGGGAATCAGGACCGAATTTTCTTCGACAGAGGCGCGATCCAATTTGCTTCACATCCAGCGTTTCGCTCTCCCGGAAAGGGGAATGGATGTCACAAAAAAGCCATTCTGGGGTTTCTGGATAGGCGCTGGGGAAGCCAATTTTGAAATTAAGTCATTTTACGCGTGAACATTCCCCGAGAACCGTCTGTCCTACCGCCCCAACCCCTGACACCACGGCACCACGAATGAGCACCGCAACATCCCAACCGCCTGCACTGAACACCCCGAACGAAGCCGACGTCGTCGCCATTGATCAACTTCGCGAGCTGTATGGCCGCATCCGCACGGAGCTGGCGAAGGTCATCATCGGCCAGGACAAAGTGATCGAGCAGTTGCTCACATGCGTCTTTGCGCGCGGGCATGCGCTGCTCATGGGCGTGCCGGGGCTCGCGAAGACGCTGCTCATCCACTCGGTCGCGGATCTGATGTCGCTCTCGTTC
>JAYVRQ010000084.1:0-31670 GCA_043776145.1 Chthoniobacteraceae bacterium | reverse complement strand
TCGCCTACGATCAAAACAAAACCTTTCGCATCGCGGACGAGACGACGGGTGACCTCGCCCCCGAGGGAAACTGGAATCTGGAACAATGGTATCCGCCCGCCACCACCAAAACTCTCGGAATTTCCAGTTCGCGCTGGGGCCACGATCTCTGGCTGCGGCACCCGGATGGCAGCGCCTGGAAGGTCCAGCAACATGCCACCCAGGGTGACATCGTGCTCACCGAGGCTGGTGACGCGTGGTGGACCGCCTACTACTGGTTCGATGCGACCGCCCAATGGCACGGCTTCCTGCCGTGGCGGCTGGAAGACCGGGATACCGGCGAAACCACGGACTTTTACGCCCCTGGCGACTCCCAGAGTTTCATCAATTGGATCGCCGTCCCGCCGCCGCCCATTCTCATCGCACTGGCGGATGTGGGCGGCGTCAATCTCGACTGGGTGGCGGGCGACCCCTCCACCGATGGCGGCTTCATCATCGAGCGCCGCGAAAGCATGACCAGCGCCGGCCCTTTCACGCGCTGGCACGAACTGGCCCGGGTCGCAGGCACTATCACCGAATACCTCGATACCCGCCTCGCCCCTGGCGAATACGCCATTTACCGCGTGCGCGCGTTCTTCGGCTCGGGAGCCGCCGAGCGCCGCTCCGCGCCCAGCAATCTCGCCCGCGCCGCCATGTGGCTCGACACCGACGGCGATGGCGACCTCGAATCCCCCGGCGGCGACGACGGCCCCAACGAAGCCGGCGACCCGATCATCGACCCGCCCGGCGGCGATGGCGGTGGTGGCGGCGACCCACCTGTCATCCCCGGCGACGGCGACGGCGACGGCGACCCGGATAATGACAAGGATGGCATCGTGGACATCAACGACCGCTACCCGGACGACGGGCGGCGCAGCGACGACATCCCGGTGAAATTTTACGGAGTCATTGATCTCAGCCAGTATCACTATGCGGATCAAACTCCGGTCAAACCGCTCGCGAATTCCCCCTATGCGATGATGCGCATCGATGACGAAAATCGCGTCGCCTGGCTCAGCATGGAGATGGTGGACATTGGCACGGGGACGAGTGTCGTGGATGACGACACGACTTCCTGGGCAAATATCGGCCGTCAATTTACCGTAACGACCTGGCAGAATGGCGTGGCGGCACTGGCCGCCACGATCGCAGACGTGCATGACACCATCAGCACCACCACCCATCACACCGGCGGCACGCATTGGACGTTTTGGAACGACGAGACTTACTGCCATCCCAGCCGCATTCGGGCCACCGGCGGGCTCTTCGGCGGCTACGCCTATTCTTTCAATTCGTCCGATGGATGGACTCCCGGCTCGGCCAGTGGCACCAGTTTTCATGTCGCCCGCGGTCTGCCGGGCGACGTCGCGGTGCCTTCGACCTACCTGCTGCCTCACGATCCACCGCTGGTCGAGCCCGATGACAATTCGCCGTATTTCGATACCGACTTTCAGGTGGGCCTGGGGATCATGGACGATGGCGGCCTCGGGCAGGTGGGAGCCTTCTTTTATGTCAGCGGCGAGGGGGGCAACTATAACTCGTGGCGGCAGCACCGGAAAGTCTTCCGCGGTGCGGAGAGCGGCCCCTACGTGCCGGATGGCTTCGACGGCGAGGGTGCGGCGGTCGCCTGCCTGAGCGATGCCGGCCCGATGGCGGTGACTTACCATGCGCCGGGCACGGATACGATTGATCCGGCCAAAGTTTGGCGTGGCTCGGGCCTGCTCGTGGACCTGGGCCGCGCGGCGCCGTATGCCATCAACGCGCAGGACTGGACCGTGGGCAGCCTGTATGGATGGGTCGGCGGCGCGCAAGTGGGCTATGAAGACCCCACCCAGCCGCGCCCAGGCGGCCCCGATCCCAGAATCAAAGGCCGCGGGGAACTCGGGTTTCTCTGGTCGCCCGGCACCGGCCTGCAGACCTTCCACGACCTCCTCCCGGAGAAGTTTAAGAAACAGCTTAGGTCAGCCGTTCCTTACCTCATCACGAACGTCGATCCAGTAACGAACCAATCGACAATCACGTTTTCGGCAGAGGTGGTGAAAGGTGATGATTCAGGAGAGTGGGTGCCGGCAGTCTTTCAGTTGGAGAAGACAGCGACAGGCGAAGCCAAGGTCAGCGAGGTGCAAACGCCGATGGGTGAAACGCCTATTTTGCTCGCAGTGAACTCCAGTCGCGATTACGTCGGCCAGGGCAAGCCTGTGAATGCTCCTGCAGCCGCTGCGACTCCGGCACCCACAACGCCGGCGTTGATTCCAAAGCTGGAGTTTAAGCCAGTCAATGTGGACAAAGGCTTTGACCCGTCGATGGAGGGCGACTATCAGCAAGGAGAGGGTAAGGATGAAGAAAAGAAGCCGCGGGAGTTTTGGACCAGCGTCAGTCGCAAGGCGGGTGGAAAATTCATTCAGAACAAAAACATCAACCTGGTCTTCAACTCGGATGCCGCAGCAAAGGCTTGCCGAGTCGTAGTCAGGAACGCGAGCACCGCTCCGATTACTGTCCAGCCAGAGTTCCCGCAAAGTCAGGTGACTTTACTGACAATTACCGGGAAACCAGCCGGAACCTACGGACCTCAAGACACATTTGTTGAGATTTGGGATACCGCAAACAAGAGCTTGGTGAACGTCTTGATGGTTAAGGTCTTCCCCGAGCGTAAGATTCCCTTCCGCATTTGGTTTATGAAGGACACTCAACCTGCAAACCAAACGATCGCAATACCAGATGACGCAAAGACTGCGTTTGGCGGCGTAGAGCAAACGTTGAAGGATGCTTTCCACCAGGCGTGCATTGACTTCGAGCAAACCCATCCACCCACCGAAATTGAGGTCAATTACGACTCGGATGGAGACGGAGCGCTTGACGTGAACAAACCGCAGGGCGGTGACGATACTGAGTTCACGAATATGTTGAACTCGACACTCTTCACGGCCAAGTTAAACATCGTCGTTGCCCGGAAGATCATCTACTACCCACCGGCCAATGTCCAAGGAGTGGGACGTGAGGGAGTGCATACGGTATTCATTTTCACCGACGGCTTTACCACCCCGGGTGGCCCTCCCACCTACTCTCGAATTCCTTATGTCTGCGCGCATGAAGTGGGACACGCGTTGGGGCTTTCGACACGTAATCTCAATCTTAATGGGCGGGATGCCAGGCACGCTCACGACATGGGGCGCTTTCCAGATCATTGGAGGGAACCGTATGAACTTCCCGCGGAAGGATTGATGATTCAATTTCCGAAAAAAGACCAGCTTTGGATGCGCCACGAGGATTGGATTAAGTCGAACGAATTAGCGGAGTCTTTCCAGTAATGAAACAGCCTATCCTGCTGGCGGTATTTTGGATGCCGATCATCATCGCGAGACTTAACGCCCAAGAAATCTCGGAGCAGGCAACAAACTTTGCCTTTGGACTAAAGCCAGATGAGCGTGCCCGTGAGGCAGCGTTGCTGTCTCCGTCCGACAAGGAACGACTTGTCGGTGAGATGCAAGATGCGGCGAAGACCAATCCCGCGGCGAAACATGGCTATACCGTAGCAATGGCAACTCTCGGAGATGAGGAGTCCATTAAACAGCTTGTTTCTGAATTTATCGGAAATGACGGCGCAAGTCCCGGCTTGCTGGCGCCAATGCAAAACCCACGTATCATTGAGATGGTCGCACCGGAATTTTTCCGTGACGAACCAATGCGGCTTACCGGTGGCGACGTGGTGATCGTTCCGCGCTCTTTTAGGGCGGCGGAGTTGGCAGTGGAGATTTTGGCCAACTCACCGGCTTTCAATAGCGATGTAATCAACTGGGCGCGCACGGTGCGCGGGCTGAGTTGGAGCGAAAAACGGGAACTGGTGCGCCCGTGGTGGAAGGCTAACGAACAAGTCTTTCGCGAGAAAAACTACAAGGCGGCCCAGCCGGGGCCGGAGCCGCCGCGCGATCCGTTTGCGACCGAGCATCCGGAGGCGCCGCAAGAAGCGGCGATGCCGGCGCAATCGCGCGCTACGCCAACGCCCGTCCGTCCAGTTCCGGCTGTCGCTGTGACTGAATCCCCAACTCCCTCCGCTGCGTTCCTCTGGACTGGAGCGGTGGCAGCCATCGCGCTATTAGTTAGTCTGGTCGTCTTCTGGAAGCGCCGCGCCTAACCCACCGCGCTCCCGTTAAGTGTGGCGGCGTCCCGCCGCGTGTGGTGTTGCGTACCCCAACCGTGGCAGGCATCGCGCCACGCGAGCGCGCTGCCCGCCTTCGCCCAACCAGCGCCCTCGCGTGTCACGCTGCCTGCGGCCGCGCGCGGACCCCCGGCCCCCGCCCGCTCCGCCGACCGCGCGGCGGTCACGCCGGGTGCTGGCGCGAACCGCTGCGCGCGGAGCAGCGCCGCCCGTCATTCCGCCGGCGCTGCTCCGTGCTCGCTCAGCCGCCCCAAGGACCAGCCCGGAACCTACCCAGGCGCGGCCCTGCCGAACCTCCCGCTCCTTTCAAACCCTCGTTCCCAAGTTGCACTTGGGAATGCCCCTGTTGGCGAAGTTTCACTTCGGCGGGGCGGAGCGTGACGAAGCACAGCTTCGGGGAAAAGCACATTCCAGAGTGCAACTTGGGAACGAGTCCTAACGAGTCCCAAGGGCTGCTCCGGCACGGTGCGGGCGGGCGTCTGGGCGTTTGGGGTGGCCTCCGGCACGGTGCCGGAGGGCATCTGGGCGTTCGGGGTGTGCCGCGGCATGGTGCGGGTTGGCACCTGCGCGGGCGGGGTGTGCTCCGGCATGGTGCGGGCGGGCAGCGGGGCGTTCGGTGTGTGCCCCGGCACAGTGCGGGCGGGCAGCGGGGCGTTCGGGCTGGCATGGGCGGTGCTAGTCTGGAGTGAAACTCTCAACTAACTGATACTCTACTCATGGCACACAATGCACTGCCGGCGAACACCGGCGATTTACTGAAGCTCGGGAATGGCATGGCCCGCGGCCTCATGGCTCTCGGCCCGACGCTCGGCGTTGTGCAATTGACGGCGGCGACGCTCCAGGCGCAGATCGATGCCTTCACGACGGCGCAGACCGCATTCAACACGGCGCGCGAGGCCCGGCAGACGGCATCCACGGCGTGCACGGATTTTCATGCGGACATCGACCAATGGCTGAAGAAGGCGCGCGCGGTGCTGGTGCCGCGTCTGGGTGGTTTCTGGTCGGAGGCGTGGGTGGCGGCGGGTTTTGTGGATCGGACGACACGGGTGCCGAAGCGGGTGGGCGATCAGTTGAATTTGCTCGGGTTGCTGGCGGCTTACTTGACGGCGAATCCAGACTATGAAGTTCCAGCCATCGGCATTACCGGGACGGCGGGTGTGGCTTGGCAAACGAACAGTGTGGCGGCGGACGCGGCTTTCAATGCGGCGAAGACGGCGGCCACAACGAGGAAGGAGGCGCGCGATGCGGCGCAGGAAACGCTGACGGTGGCGATGCGGATGCTGGTTCGGATTCTCGACGGCCTGCTGGCGGCGGACGATTCGCGGTGGATGACTTTCGGCCTGAACATCCCGGATGCAGATACGACGCCCGCCGCGCCGCTGAATCTCACCGTCACCTTTGCCGACGGGCCGGTGCTGCTGGCGGCGTGCGATGCGGACTCGCAGGCGACGCGCTATCGCTGGCGGATGCGGCTCGTGGGTGTGGAGGAGGATTTCCGTCTCGCGGCGAGCACGAAGTCGCCGCTGGCACGGCTCGACAAGGTGCTGCCGGGGCAGACGGTGGAACTCATCGTGCAGGCGGCGAATTCCTCGGCGCAAAGTGTGCCGAGCGAGAGGGTGGTGGTGACGCTGCCCGCGCTGGCGGCGGCGAATGGGCTGGCCGAGGCGGTGACGCCGTAGTCGCTGCGTCGCTCCCGCAGAGGCGGGCTGCGCGACGAGTGTGTTGTTTTCATCACACCCGAATCTTCACGGCGTCTTCGGCCGCGTGCGGTCGGCGAGTTCGTTCATCAGGTCGAGCTGGATGTTTTGGATTTCCAGCAGCCGCCGCCATTGGTGATGGCGGAGCTGGTCGAGCTTGCTCATCAGATGGCGGATTTCGAGTTCGGCCTTGAGGTTGATTTTGTAATCCTGCTCCGAGCGCATCCGGTCGCGCGCGTCCTGCCGGTTCTGGCTCATCATGATGACGGGAGCTTGGAGCGCGGCGATGCAGGAGAGGACGAGATTGAGCAGGATGAAGGGATACGGATCGAAGGCGCGCCCGCCGAGGAAGAGCGCGTTGATCGCGATCCAGACGAGCAGGATTCCCAGAAACGAAAGGATGAAGCGCCAGCTCCCGCCGAACGACGCGATCTTGTCCGAAAGCATTTCTCCGAACGTCTGCGCTTTCTCAAATTCCGCGCTGACGTTTTTCGCGAGCAGATCGTCGTCGTGCATGCTCGCGAGCACGTCGGCTTCGAGCGTGGTGATCTCGCCGATTTCCTGTTCGAGCAGCGCCTGCGTGTATTTGCGGCGGTAGGCGTTCACTTCCTTCATCGAAACGAAGTCGTTCTCGTTCCAGGCGGTATGCTCCGCGCGAATCATATCCTGAATCGTGGGGCGAATCGTGTGTCCGAGGATCACTTCGTCATCATCGAACATCTGGCCGGAAAGCTGGCACTTACGGCGTTCGGGTGCGTTGGGAATGGTGGGAGTCTTTTTCATGGCGGATGGATTTCAGTGGAACATACTGGGCAGATGGTGGGTGGACTACAGCGCACATGGTGCGGTGCGCCGGAGGCGCGGCATTGCACAAGCCACAATCGGTTTTCCGAAAACTTGATGCGCGGCAGTATGGCGCCGCTTTGAAAAAGAACGGCCTTCGGCGAGTGGGCATGGCGCGCGGAGCGACGCCATCCACCGACGTCTGCGGCGTTTTTTCGGCAGTGTGCCGGGTCAGCGTTCGGGCGGTGGCAGCCGTGTTTGGCGATGAGCGCCCCGGCGGCGGCGAGGTCTGTGGCGGGCGATTCCCAGGGATACTTCGGCATTCCGCCTTCTGCATTCGGCCTGCCAAAGAGCCGCGCCCGATGCAGGTGGATGTCCGCCATGAACAGCGGCATCGGCCCGCGGGGCGATTTCCCAGGCTTCGTCCGGTGATGTAGTGCCGTGAGCGGCGTTTGGGACGCGATGGCCGGGCGGTGTCCACAGCCGCCCGGTCATCGCAGTCCCCCGGCGGGACTGCGCGCGGATGCGCAAGATTACCCGGAGAGCAGCACCTTCCAACCGACCGCGCCGACGCCGCGCGCAATGATGCCGATGGCGGTGACTCCGATGGCATACGGCGCGATGGCGTTCACGCCGACGGCACAGCCCAGCGCGATGCTCACGACTCCAAGTGAGACGACGCCAAACGAGGCGACGCCGAGGGACAGGACGCCGCCGGAGACGATGCCGCACGCGAGGAAGCCGATGGCGCGCTGGCCGATGGCGATGACTCCGCGCGCGGTGCGGACGCGGCCATTCGCATCGCATCCGAAAGCGACGTGGACGAGCGGGTAGCCCATCCAGGTCCCGCGCGATTTCCACTCGAAGCCTGTACAGTGCGGGCACGCTGCCGCGTCGGCGCGGATTTCTCGGCCGCACTGGCGGCATGGGACGGTGTGGGCGGGCGTGGGTGTCACGAATGGATGAGCGTAGCCGGGAACTTCGCGCCGGAGCAATTGTTCGTGTCATTCCAGTGCGACGCATTATCTCTCCCGCCTCACCGTGAAACCTTTTCGTAATCTCGCCCAAACCCATACGCCCGACGGTTCGCGCTTTTCCCTGCACGAGCACGATGGCGAGTATTTTATGAAACTCAACGGGCGGCAGTTGATGAGCACCACGTCCACAACTTCCGAGTTGTTGCTCGCGCAGTTGCCCTGCGAGGGGCTGAGCCGGAAGGCGGGCGCGTGTGTGCTCATCGGCGGACTCGGGCTCGGCTACAGCCTGCGGCGCGTGCTCGAATTGGCCGCCTCCGATGCCGCGATCCATGTCGCGGAATTGCTGCCGGAAGTGGTCGCGTGGAATCGCGAATTTCTCGGCGCGGTGAATGGTGGCCTGCTGGATGATCCGCGCGTGAAAGTCCTCGTGCGCGATGTCTTTGAAGTCATCCGCCAGGCTCCGAAACCGAGCTACGATGCCATCCTGCTGGATGTCGATAACGGGCCGACCTCGTTCGTGCAGGCGAAGAATTCGCGCATCTACAATCGCAGCGGCTTCGACCTCATCGCCCGCGCGCTGAGACCGGGAGGGAAGGTGGCCTTTTGGTCCGCCTGCGAGGAACCCGGCTTTCTGCAAAGCCTCGCGCGCGCGGGGTTCAAGGCGCAGGCATTCCCCGCCAAAGCGCACGACCGCGCGAAGCGATTCGCGCATGTGATCTACGTTGCGGGGCTCGCTTGAATGAAAGCCTGTTTGGTATTCGTCGTCTTGTTTTCCGGCACCGCGTTTGCGCAAGACCCGCACGCCGCGCATCGCGCCGCTCCGGTGGCGGCGGAGTTCCCGTTCGAGCGCAAGCCGCTTCAGCCCGAGATGTGGCCCGCGTGGGATACGCCCGTGAATCGCGAGCGCATTTTTGATTTCTATGCGAAGCAGGCGGAATGGGCTCTGGCACAGCCGCAGCCGCCCGCGCTGCTCATGCAGTATCCGGGGCTCGATGGCGGGAAGAGCGGACATTGGGGAAATCAAAACGAGGCGGTGTGGCGCGACGGGCGTTGGAATGAGACGGACCTCGGCACAATCGCGGGCGGCGTCGTGCGCGGCGGCGGGAAGACGATCGCGAAAGGCGTGTGCGTGCGGCTCGGCGAGGCGGGGGAAATGGCGTGCTGCTTCGATCCGCAGACGCTCACCTTCCCGCTCGTGTGGAAGGGCGGGTTCGTCAGCTACGATGCGTTTCGCCACGGCATCGGGCAGGGCGTGGCGGTCGCGGGGGAAGTGCTGCCGAACGACGCGGGCGCGGTGCCGCGCAAGTTCACCTATCACGGCTACTATCGCCACGGTCGGCGCGTGATTTTCAGCTATCTGCGCGAGGGGGTGGAGATGCTCGATGCGCCGGGAATCGAGGAGGGAAAATTCGTGCGTGTGCTTGCGCCGGCGACTTCGCATCCGCTCGCGGATTTATGCAAAGGTGGACCGGCGCAGCGGCCGCAAATCGTGGAGACGCAAGGGACGCAGGGGACAACGGCCCCGTTCGCGGTCGATACGATCACGCTGCCATTCACGAATCCGTGGAAGTCGCTCTTCTTCATCGGCGACCACGATTTTCTCCCGAACGGCGATGGCGTGATTTGCACGATCATGGGCGAAGTGTGGATCGTCAGCGGGCTCGATGAAAAGTTGGAGCATCTCCGCTGGCGTCGCTTCGCGACGGGACTTAGCCAGCCGCTTGGGCTGCGCGTGATTGGTGGTGAAATCTATGTGCTGGGGCGCGATCAAATCACGCGGCTGCACGATCTGAATGGCGACGGCGAGGCGGATTTTTACGAATGCTTTTGCAACGCGTACGCGACCTCGCCGGGCGGACACGATTACATCGCGGGGCTGCAATGCGATGGCGCAGGCGATTTCTACACGGTGTCCGCAAATCAAGGACTGCTGCGGATCTCCGGGATCGGCAGCACCGTCGAAGTGATCGCAACGGGCTTTCGCAATCCGAATGGAATCGGCCTCGGTGCGGATGGGACGCTCACCACTTCCTGCCAGGAAGGGGAATGGACGCCGGCTTCGCAAGTGTGCCTCGCACCGCCCGGCGCGAGCGGACTTTTCTTTGGCTACGGCGGGCCGCGGAAAGATCGCGCGACCACGCCGCCGCTCATTTGGCTGCCGCGTGGCTTGGACAACTCGACGGGCGGCCAGTGTTTCGTTGATAGCGAACGATGGGGATTGCCGCGCGGTTCGCTGTTGAGCATGTCGTGGGGCACGGGCTCGACGCTGCTGCTGCTGCCGGAACGCGTGGGCGACGTGTGGCAGGCGGCTGCGGTGCAAGTGCCGGGCGAGTTTCGCAGCGGCGCGCATCGCGGGCGTTTCAATCCGAAGGACGGCCAGTTTTACGTGAGCGGCTGCCAGGGCTGGGGCAGCTATACACCGGACGACGGCTGCTTCCAGCGCCTGCGCTGGACGGGAGCGCCCGCGCAGTTGCCCGTCGAATTTCACGCGCGCGACAACGGCGTGCTCGTGCGTTTTCCCCAGCCGCTCGATCGCGCGCTCGTGGAAAAGGCGCGCGGCCATTTCGCGCAGGCGTGGAATTACCGCTACGCCGCGAGCTACGGCTCGCCCGAGTTTTCCACGCGCTGGCCGGATACGCCGGGACACGACCCGCTCGAAATCACCAGCGCGCATCTGCTCGCGGACGGGCGCACGCTTTTCGTGGAAATCCCGCAGCTTCAGCCGTGCGGCCAGCTTCACCTGCATCTGCGCATCGGCGCGCAGCCCGTCGATCTCTTCGCCACGCCGCACCAGCTCGGCGCGGCGTTCACCGACTTCCCCGGCTACAAAGCCATCGCGAAAGAAACGCTCAACATTGCTCCAATGGTCGTCGCGCCGACGGAGCCAAATCCGTGGACGAAAGGCGAAGCGGGCCGCGCGATTCGCATCGAGACAGCAAGCGGGCTGACCTTCGCGACGAAGCGTTTCGCGGTGAAATCCGGCGAGCGCATTTCGCTCACGCTCGCGAATCCCGACACGATGCCGCACAACCTCGCCATCGCGAAACCCGGCTCGCTCGCGCGCGTCGGCGACGGCGCAAACCGCATGGCCGCGCAGCCCGACGGCGGCGCGAAACGCTACATTCCGCCCGGCGACGACGTGCTTTTTTTCACCGACATCATCGAGCCCGCGAAGTCATTCACGATGCACTTCACCGCGCCCGCCGCGCCCGGCGAATATCCCTACCTCTGCACCTTCCCCGGCCACTGGCAGATCATGAACGGCGTGATGGTCGTGGAATAAAAGCTCTCACGCCTTCCCGCCAAACGTCACGTAGTCGTCGAGGTCGAGCACGTCGGCCCAAGTCGTGATGTCCTCGCGCGTTTGCGTGAGATTGCCCACGTAGTCGGCGAAAAATTTCAGCGACTCCGCGTCGCTGTCCGGCCCACGTCGATCCCGCCAGTCGCTCCATTGCTGAATCTCCCATGGCTGCCGCGGATGCTTTTGATTCGCGGCGATCCACACGAGGATTTCGCCGTCGCCTTTCCCAGTCGCGACTTCGGCTTTGAGCGCGGCGGGGTCGAGGCCGAGGTAGTTGAGGATGTGCTGATCGAGCGGGCAGTTGTAGTGGTACTCGCCGTTCTTGCCGGCGAGTTCGGCGCGGCATTTGTCGAGCATTCGTGGAAGCAGCGCGTAACCGCCGAGGCGGGTGCGGGGGCTGCGTGGCGGGCGGATCGTGAGGTCGGTGGTCATGGTGTTTTTCAAATGTGGACGATGAGTTTGCTGGCTGGAAAGCGGACCTTCGGCAGCGCGGCGTATTTGTCATCGGAGGCGCGGTAGCCAGCGGCGCACGCGACGGCGGCGGTGAGACCTTTTTCGCGGAGGCCGAGGATTTCGTCGTACTGCGCCGGGACGAATCCTTCCATCGGACACGTATCGATGCCGAGCACGGCGGCGGCGGTCATGAAATTTCCGAGCGCGATGTAAGCCTGGCGCGCGGCCCATTCGGTCGCCGCCTTCCCGCGTTCGCCATCGACCACATCGGCCACGAGCATTTTCTTGAAACCGCCGAGCGCGTCCGCGGTGCCGCCGCGCACTTCGGCGATGCGCGCCATGTATTCATCCACATCGGCGAGGCTGTTCGCGGTGCGTGCGGCGAAGACGATGTAATGCGAGCAGTCCGCCGGCTGGCGCTGATTCCACGAGGCCGGGACGAGTTTTTCCTTCACCGCCGGATCGGTGATGACGAGGAATTTGTAGGGCTGCATTCCGTAGCTGGAAGGCGTGAGGATGAGCGCCTGTTCCAGCGCGGCCCAGTCGGTGGCTGCGATTTTTTTGGAAGGATCGAAGGACTTGGTGGCGTAGCGCCAGTTGAGTTGAGTGATGAGTGTGTCGTTGGTCATGCGCGCAATTTGTAACCATGATGGTTACATTTGCAAGTCAACTTTGCGCGACAACTCCGCGCTTCGTGCAACTCACCACGGCACCGGCTTCCGCGAATTGAAGAATCCGCCGGTCGGCCCGTCGGCGGGGAGCGTCGCGAGCCACACGGGCGTGTCGGCTCCCTGCTCGGCGGTGCCGGGCGCGTTCGGGCCGCCCATGTCGGTCTTCACCCAGCCGGGACATGCGGAGTTCACCTTGATCGGCGTGTCGCGCAGTTCGGCGGCGAGTTCCACGGTGAACATGTTGAGCGCGCTTTTCGACGAGTCGTAGCCGAGCACTTTATATTCGCCGAGCGGCTTCGCGGGATCGGCTTGCAAAGTGTGCGAGCCGAGCGAACTCGAGACGTTCACGATGCGCCCCGCGTCGCTCTTGCGCAGCAGCGGGAGCAGCGCCTGCGTGACTTCCACGACGCCGAAAAAATTCGTCTCGAAAACATCGCGGATCGTTTCCACGGGCGTCTCCGAAGTTTTCAGCGTGGCGTCGTGCATCACGCCCGCGTTGTTCACGAGGATGTCGAGTTTGCCGTATTCGCGCTCGATGAAAACCTGCGCGCGCTGCGCGGAAGGGCCGTGGGTCACGTCGAGCGTGAGGGTGTGCGCGTCGATGCCTTCGTCGCGCAGCGCAGCGGCCGCGTCCTCACCGCGTTTTGGCGAGCGCGCGCCGATGAGCACGGTGATGCCCTGTTTGCCAAGCTGGCGGGCGATTTCGTAACCGATGCCTTTGTTGGCTCCGGTGATGAGGGCGATGGTTTTTGTGCTCATGGATATCACTTTGCGCCGAAGGCCCAAAGATGCGCGGCGGTGCGGACGTAGAGTTGGTTTTCAGCAAAGGCGGGCGTGGCGTGGAGTGCTTCGCCGAGATCGTTCGTGGCGAGAATTTCGATTTTGTCCCCGGCTTTGAGCACAACGACTTTTCCATCCGCCGCGCCGAGCCAGACTTTTCCATCCGCGCCGACGGGCGACATATAATAATCGCCCGCGACGCCGAGCCGCTGTTTGTCGATGACGACTTTCCCCGACGCGAGATCGTAAGTCGTGAGCAGCCCGCCGTCTTTCGCGAGCCAAAGCCGGCCCTCGTACGCGAGCGGCGACGCCACATACGGCGCTCCCTTTTCGCTGATCCACGGCACATGCGTCTCAGTGATGTCGCCCTTCCCGCCGGGCTTGATCGCGAGCACGACATTGTGCCCGCGCGCCATCCAACTCAGCCCCGCTTCCCATTCGTCGCGCTCCCAAAAACCGTTTTTGTTCCGGTCGTTCGGATCGAAAAAATCCTTGAAGCCCGTGGATGCGAGTTCGGTGCGGGAGAGTTTGCCGTCCTTGTCCGTGTCCATGCCGAGCATTTGGTCGAACGTCGGCATCGGTTCGCTGGCGGTGCCGGGGCTCCACGTCGCGATGTAAAGATTGCCGTCCGCGCCGACGGTCGGCGTGGTGCAGGGATACGCGGAAAGCCCGCGCACGATCCAGCGTTCCTCGCCGGTCTTGAGATCGTAGGCTTTCGCGCGCGTGTCGCCGAGGGTCACGAGCGAGCCATCCCACACGACGGGCGAGCCGAAGCTCACACGAAAATCTTTGCGCGAAGCGCGCCAGCGTTCCTTGCCGGTCTTCGCGTCGATGGCGAAGAGCCCCTGGCCGGGCCCGTCTTCATCGCGCAGCAGATAGACGATGCCATCATGCACGATCGGCGAGGTGCCGGTGCCGAAACCGTCCTTCGATTGCGGCAGCGGCATGGGCAGCGTCCAGAGTTCTTTCCCGTCGAGATCGTGGCAGAGCAGGCCGAACGATCCGAAGTAAGACACCACGCGCTCGCCATCGGTCGCGCACGTCGAAGCGGCGGGGGAGCCGAGTTTTTGGAAATAGGTTTCGAGTTGTTTTACCGCGACGGGCTTGCGCCAAAGCACCGCGCCATCGCGGCGGGAAAGCGCGAGCACTTCGAGCTGGCCGTCGTGAAACCCGGTGAGGAAAATGCGGTCGCCCGCGATGACTGGCGACGAGGAGCCGGAGGGCAGTTCGACTTTCCAAAGCAGATTTTTTTCGGGGCCGAATTCGACCGGCGGCTTCTGCGCGGCGGCGATGTTGTCGAAGGCGCCGCCGCGAAACTGCGACCAGCCTGGAGACGCGGCGTGGCTGATGGATGCAAAGAGGAGCGCGATGCTGGCGGCGATGATGGGACGGTGGTTCATCGCACCTTCTTGAACGGACTACGCCGATTTGGCGAAGTCATTTTCCAACACGACGCGGTACCGCGCCTTGCCGGAACGCAGATGCTCGATCGCGTCGTTGACCTTCGACATGGGAAAAAACTCCGTCACCGGCTCGATGGTGTGGCGCGCGCAAAAGTCGAGCATTTGCGCCGTGGTCGCGGGGCTGCCAAGCGGGGAACCACTGAGCGATTTTTGTCCGGCGATCATGGGGAAGGCCGCGAGCGAGATCGGCTTGTCCACCGCGCCGACCGTGTGCAGACGGCCCTTCGGCGCGAGCGCATTCATCAGCGCCTGCCAGTCGAGCGAGACGTTCACGGTCGAGAGAATGAAGTCGAGCGTGCCCGCGATTTTTTTCAAATCGGCGGCATCGCGCGAGTTGACGACGTGATGCGCGCCGAGTCCCCTCGCCTCCTCGCGTTTCGATTCGCTCGAAGTGAACGCCGTGACTTCGCAGCCCCAAGCATTGAGAAATTTCAGCGCCATGTGCCCGAGCCCGCCGATGCCCACGACGCCGACGCGATCGGTCGGCTGCACGCCGCATTGGATGATCGGATTGAACACCGTGATGCCGCCGCAGAACAGCGGCCCGGCTTTGGCGGGATCGACTCCCGCGGGCAGCGGCGTCACCCAGCCCCAATGCGCGCGCACCTTGTTCGCAAAGCCGCCGTGCCGCCCGACGATGGTCGCTTCCGCCGTGCCGCAGAGATTGTGATTTCCCGAGAGGCACTGGTGGCAGCACATGCAGCTCTCCGAATACCAGCCGAGGCCCACCGTCTGCCCGACCTGCACGCGCTTCGCATACGGCCCGACGGTCGTGACGGTGCCGACGACTTCATGCCCCGGAACGAGCGGATAGCCGCTCATGCCCCAGTCATTGTTCAGCATCGAAAGATCGGAATGGCAGATGCCGCAATGCGTCACCGCGATCTCGACATGCTCATCGCCGAGCGGCCCGGCGTCGAATTCGTGAAGTGCGAGTGGCGCTTTGGCGGCGGTGGCGGCGTAGCCTTTGATGATGTTGCTCATGGTTGGTGTGTTGCTTACGCATTCACGCCCTTGATCGCGCGCTTCTCTTTCGCCGCATCCGCCGCGCGCCAGAGATACCACGCCGCCGTCGTCGCGTGCGGACGCCAGCGTTCGCCAAGCGCGAGCAGTTCCTTGGGCTTCGGCATTTCGGCGAGGCCGAAGGCGATGCGGTATCCGTTGCGCACGCCAAAGTCGTCGATCGGCAGCACGTCGGGCCGGCCGAGTTTGAAGATGAGCAGCATCTCGACCGTCCACCGCCCGACACCGCGCACCTGCACGAGCCGCGCGATGATTTCCTCATCCGGCATCACGCGAATCGCGCGCGAAGTCGGCACCGTCCCATCGAGCGTCTTCGCCGCGATGTCGCGCAGCGCCGCGATTTTCGCCCGTGAAAATCCGCACGCCCGCAGCGCGTCGTCATCGACATCCGCGAGTTGTTTCGCCTTGGGAAATTTCTTCCGCGGAAACAACGCGCGAAAGCGACCGAGGATCGTCTCCGCCGCCGTGCCATTGAGTTGCTGATGCGCGACCGCCGTGGCGAGCGACTCGAAGGGCGAGCGTTTCATTTCCGGCACGAGCGCGCACGGTCCGTGCGTCTGGATGAGGCGGCGCATGACGCGGCAGCGTTTGCTGAGATGCGCGTGAGCTTCGGGAGTCATTTTCCCTCATCGCCCTGCTCCCCCTGCTCCAGCGACCTCAGCACGTCGCTGCGATCATCCACTTCATCCCACACCTCGCGGCTCACATAAATCGGCGCGCGCTGCTGGATCGCCAGCGCGATGCAGTCGCTCGGACGCGCATCCAGCTCGACGATCTTTTTTTCAAAAAGCTCATTCTCCGCGCTGATGATGAGCCGCGCGAAATACGTCTCGCTTTTCAAATCGTTCACGATCACGCGCTCCACTTTCGCGCCCACGGCGGTCAGCAGATTCGCCATCAGATCGTGCGTCAGCGGGCGCTCCTTCGGCGTCGCGTTCATAAACATCGTGATCGCCGCCCCCACGCTTTCATCCACGTAAATCACGAACACCTTCTCCTCATTCCCGACGAAGACCGCGCGCCCGGAATTAAACGGAAGCACCGCGCGCACTTTGATTTCAACGACTGGTCTGCTCATGTGCCCGCACGCTACGCACCGCGCGCGCGGGATGCAAGGCGGGGAGAGATTCGGGTCTGAGCGCGTTTGCGCGCGGAGGGAAAATTCGCGTCGCGAAAAAAATTACATTTTTTTTTCTAAGAAGCTGGACAAGCCATGTAGGACGGCGGATAACCTGCGCGTAGGTCTATTCATTTCAGACAACCCCGGTCTCCCTATCCTATGAAAACAATCCTCACCGCCCGCCTTCCCTTCGCGTATCTCGGCACCTTCGCGCTCGCGACCACGCTCACCGTCACGTCCCACGCATCGCTCTCGCTCACCGGCGGGACGTTCACCGAGACGTTCACCGCGGCACCGCCCGCCACTTCGTGGTCCACGACCACCGGCGTCGCCGGCGTCTTCGGCACCAGTGCTGCCACGATTACAAACGACCTGACTGCCGACGGGCGGGTCGGAACCCCTGCAAACGCAACGGGAGTCGTCACCGCCGCCTTTCTTTCCACACAACTTGTCGCCGCCACCACCTCCGGCACCGTCGTGGTCGCTGCGACGGCGCAATATCACAGCACCGGATTTGTCGGCACGGCACCGACCGGGACTGACGGAAGCCTCCTCATGGCCACGCTGACGAACAACACGGGCGCCCCGATCGTCTCGCTGTCGATCGCGTACGATTTGGGAATCCAGAATAACAATGTGCCTCAGGCTACGGGGCTGCAATTGGAGGAAATTCCCGGCCACCGGGTGTACTGGAGCCTCACCGGCCTCGCAAATTCTTGGAACCCCGTCGGTGATTTTGGATTCCGGGCCACCGGCGTCACCACGGATCCGGCGTTGAGGACGCAGGGGTTCACCATGGTCGCCCCGGTTGCGAATTGGGCGAATGGCACGAATGCCTTCATCGTGTGGCTGGACGACAATGCGACGAACAACCCCGACGGCACCTACTTTCTCGACAACATCGCCTTCACCCCGGCACCCGAACCGACGGCGGGCGTGCTCGCGCTGGGCGCGAGCGGAGTGTTCGGCCTCGCGCGCCGTCGCCCGCGAAAGTAGTCCGCGACTTTAGCCGGCAAAAAGCGCCGTCACGAATTGACCGCAAGCAGTCCCCGACTTCCCGACTTTGGCCGCTCATCCCGTGGCCCGCGTTGGTGCCGACTAAAGTCGCGGACTACTTTTGGAGCCTCGTTCCCAAGTTCCGCCTGGGAATGCCCTCTTGGCGAAATTTCACTTCGGCGGCGCGGAGGGAAAGCGAAGCACAGCTTCGGGGAAACGGGCGTTCCAAAGTGCAACTTGGGAACGAGTTAAACGAGTTAAATGGCCGCAAAGGAACGCAAAGAGCGCAAAAGGTGGAGGGTATGGAAAAGAAGCCATTTGCCTGCCGGGTGAATACTTTGATGGAGAGTTTTCCTCCCAGCTTTCCTTGCGTTCTTTTGCGGCCATTCCCATCGCCGGATTCCAGGTTCAACGCAATTCCAGGACGCGCACGAGCAGCCCGCCCGCTTTGAAAGCACATCCAATCGCGAGCCGACTGACACACCACGAGCGCAATGATGCCCGCCCGCGAAGCGCCGGAGCACACTACAGATTCCAACATGCCCGCCCGCGGAGCGCGCGAGCACACTACAGATTCCAACATGCCTGCCCGCCGAGCGCGCGAGCACACCACGAGCCCCAACATGCCCTCCTGCGGAGCGCGCGAGCATAGTACAAATCCCAAGCAGTGCTCCCGCGAAGCGCAGGCGCACCCATTTTAGCCGGAAACAGCGGGTGGACGGAGGGGAACCACTCATAAACACTCATGGACACTCATAGAGGGAATCCGCTGGGAAACCCCTGCCGGCAGGGCACGCCAATGGGTGGAAAGGGTCGGCGGGCTTTGGGAACCCCCATTCTCTGCATGAGTGTCCATCAGTGGTTTGCCTCTCGTTCCCAAGTAGAACTTGGGAACGAGTCCCCAAAGGAGGGATTGCCGAGACTTCGCAAATGAACTTCACTCCATCACGTCTCCCACCGCTATGAAACTCAATCTCTCCATCCTCGCCGCCGTGACGTGCCTTGCTGCGGCGCGCGCTTTTTCCCAAGACGAACCGCCGGTTTCCTACGCGCCGGATGATGCGAAGAAATTTCGGAACTCGGGCTACAAAGTCATCTCGCAAATGACCGACTGGCGCAGCGCAAAGCAGAAATGCGAGGAAATGGGCGGCAGGCTGGTTTGCATTCACGACGCAAAGCTTCAGGCGTTCATCGCCAAGCTGGCCGGTGGACAACGGCTGTGGATCGGCCTGACCGATCAATACGTGAAAGGCCGCTGGCAATGGGTGGACGGCACGCCGTTGCACTTCAAAGCCTGGGGGCCAATGCAGCCCGACGCCATGCACCCCGACGAAGATTTCGTCAACCTCCGGCCCGATGGAAAATGGAACGACTGCCTGCTCATCGGCCCCTCCGAGCGCGACCGCGCCATCGGTTTCATCTGCGAATGGCCCGCCTCCATCAGCAAGCGCGCCAAGCCGAAGCCAGCGGAGCAGCCGAAGTAAAGCTGCGCCAATGGTGCCGGCACCGCGTTGCCGGAAACGTCCGTCAGCCGCCGCGCGAGGCTTGCGGGATGGGGCGGCGCGGCCTATCTCTTTCCACATGGTTCAACTGCTTTTCGTTCCGCCGCGATGATTGCGGCTCCTCTGCAAATCGGAAGCGTGAGTCTCGGCGGGACGCAGCCGCTTTTCATCCTCGGGCCGTGTGTGATCGAGTCGGAGGAATTTGTGTGGCGGATGGCGCGGGCGCTTTTCCAGACGGCGGCGGAAGCGGGGGTGTCGTTCTTTTTCAAGGCGAGCTACGACTAGGCGAACCGGACTTCGGTGAAGGCGTTTCGCGGGCTCGGGGTGCGCGAGGGGTGCGCGATTCTCGGGGCGATCGGGCGGGAACTCGGAGTGCCGGTGACGACGGATGTTCACACGGCGCAGGAGGCGGAGGTGGCGGCGGAATTCATCGACGTGCTGCAGATTCCCGCGTTCCTCTGCCGGCAGACGGATCTCATTGAGGCGGCGGCGCGGACGGGGCGCGTGGTGAATGTGAAGAAGGGGCAGTTTCTCGCGCCGTGGGATGTGCGGAATATCGCGGACAAGCTGATCGCGTTCGGCAACGAAAAGTTTTTCTTCACCGAACGCGGGACGACTTTCGGCTACAACAATCTCGTCGCGGACATGCGTTCGCTGTTCTGGATTCGTGAGGCGGGGTATCGCGTGGTGTTCGATGCGACGCACTCGGTGCAGCGGCCCGGCGGCGCGGGGGATAAGACGGGCGGCGATGGCATCCTCGCGCCGGTGCTGGCGCGCGCGGCGGTGGCGGCGGGGTGCGACGGGGTTTTTATCGAGACGCATGAAGACCCGGCGAAGGCGTTTTCCGACGGGCCGAATCAGATTCCGCTGGCGGAGGTGCCGCGGCTTCTGGAACAATTGAAACAGATTCATGCGATCGTTTCGTAAGCTCGTTTTTCTCGCCGCCTTCCTCGCCATGAGCGCGGGCGCGTTTCCCGCAGAAACGAAGAAGGAGAAGAAGGACGCGGACAAAAAAAAGGAGTCGGCGAAGAAGGGCGACAAGGACGCGAAAAAAGCCGCGCCGGATGAAAAGGACAAGGAGCCGAAGGAGCCGCAGAAGCTCGCCTTCCCCGTGCCAGTCGGCCACGACTCGAAGGGGATCAAGCTGCCGACTTACTGGCCGGATGGCAAAACGCTGAAGATGGTTTTCAACATCGGCATCGGCACGCGCATCGACGACGACAACGTGAACATGAAGGAGACGTCGGTGCAGACTTACAAGGAGGATGGGTCGCCGGAAATGGGGATCGAGCTGCCGACGGCGAGCTTCAATCTGAAGACGCGCGTCATCAGCACGCAGCAGAGTGTCGTGATCGAGCGCGAGGATTTTGAACTCAGCGGGCACACGATGGAATTCAACACGGAGACGCGCGCGGGCACGCTCGGCGGCGGGGTGAAGATGATTATTTTCAATCTCGACGACGAGACGACCGACGACGATGCGAAGCCGGACAAGTCCGCGCTGCCGAAAGTGACGCTGCCTCCCAATGAATCCAACCAATCCATCAAAGTGACCACGCCCAAACTCGATCCCGCGAAAGGAACCAAGCCCGGTGAATAAACTCCCGCTCCTCGCCGCGCTGGCGCTCGCGCTTTCTTTCACCGCCGGTCACGGCCAGGCTCCCTCATTCAAGGAGGGCGATCTTTTTAAGAACAGCGACCCGCTGAACGACGATCCGCTGAACACGAAGCCGCTGCTCGGAAAACCGCCGGGGAAAAAAGACAAGACGGACGGGCAGACAGAGATCACCGCGGACGCCGCCGAGTTTAACAACAAGACGCACATCGCGATTTTCATCGGGAACGTGATCGTGAAGAACCCGGAGTTTAACGTCGTGTGCGACAAGCTGACGGCTTATCTCAAGCACGATGAAAAGCCGGTGCTCGCGCCGGGTGAAAAGCCGAAAACCGTGCCGGGTGCCACGCCCGCGCCGAAGTCGAAGGGCGGTCTTGAAAAGGCGGTCGCGGAGATGAACGGGAAGGGCCGGGTCATTATCACGCAGGACAAGCCGGATGTGGATGATCCGATGGCGCATTCCATCGGGAAGAGCGACAAGGCCGTCTATAATGCCGTGACGGGCGAGGTGACGCTGACGGGGTGGCCCGAAGTGAAGCAGGGGCCGAACACCGGCGTCGCCGTCGAGGAGGGCACGGTGATGATTATGACGCGCGACGGGAAGATGCGGACCGAAAAGGGGCGCACGAAATTTCTGATTCAGGACACCGGCGACAAGCCTGCGGGCAAACCATGATCCGACCCGAGACGCCGCCAGCGAACCCGGACGAAGCGCCGGTTTTGCAGACGCACAAGCTCGTGAAAATCTACGGTGGGCGCGCGGTGGTGAACGGGGTGGACATCAATTGCCGGCGCGGCGAAATCGTGGGCCTGCTCGGGCCGAACGGCGCGGGAAAGACGACGAGCTTTTACATGATGGTCGGCCTCGTGCGCCCGAACAGCGGAAAGGTGACTTTCGAGGGCGAGGACGTGACCGATTATCCGATGTATCGCCGCGCGCGAATGGGCATGGGCTATCTGCCGCAGGAGGAGTCGATCTTTCGCAAACTCACGGTCGAGGAAAACATCATGGCGATCCTCGAAACGACGCCTTTGAAAAAGAAGGAACGGCGCGCGCGGTGCGATGAACTGCTCACGCAATTCGGCATCGACCATGTGGGCAAGCAACTCGCGCTCACGCTTTCCGGCGGAGAAAAGCGCCGCCTCACGATCGCGCGCTCGCTCGTCACGAAGCCGAGCATGATTATGCTCGACGAGCCGTTCAGCGGCGTGGACCCGATCGCGGTGAACGACGTGCAGCAGATCGTGCAAAATCTGCGCGATGCGGGGCTCGCGATCCTCATCACCGATCACAACGTGCGCGAAACGCTGAGCATCGTGGACCGCGCGTATCTCATCTTCGAGGGCAGCGTCGTCACGCAGGGCTCGAAAGATTTTCTCATCAACGATCCGGTCGCCCGCCGCGTCTATCTCGGCGAAGGCTTCCAGATGTAACC
The DNA here is from genome assembly GCA_043776145.1 of Chthoniobacteraceae bacterium. Classification (GTDB taxonomy): domain Bacteria; phylum Verrucomicrobiota; class Verrucomicrobiia; order Chthoniobacterales; family Chthoniobacteraceae; genus JANLQB01. The sequence continues at coordinate 9,679 of JAYVRQ010000084.1, read as the reverse complement.
CGAAACCAAACCGCAAACCGACACGAACCATGCAAACCGCAAACGTCAATGTTCCCGTCCAAGTCACCGGCCGCCACGTCAGCGTGACCGAGCCGATCAAGGAGTATGCGATCTCGAAGGTCGAGCACCTGCACCTCGACTACCCGCGCATCATCGAGGCGCACGTCATTCTCGATGTGGAAAAACACCGGCACTTCGCGGAGATCATCCTGCACTGCAACAATCACATTACCATCGAGGCGAGCGAGGAGACGGACGACATGTATGCGTCAATCGACGGAGTGATCGCGAAGATCGCGCGGCAGATGCGGAAGTACAAAACGAAAATCCTGCGCAACCACCGCCCGCGCGGCTTCGACGTGAAGCACATCGACAATCATGTGCTCACTATCGACGGCTTCGACGAGCACGCCGAGAGCGAGCCGCAGGTGATCCAGACCGAGCAGTACGCGGTGAAGCCGATGTTCGTGGACGAGGCCGTGCTGCAACTCGAGATGTCGAGCCGGCAGTTCGTGGTCTTTCTGAATGCGAAGAGCGAGAAGGTGAACATCCTCTACCGGCGCAAGGAAGGCGGCTTCGGCTTGATGGAGCCGACGTACTGAGCGCGTCAAAATAGTCCGCGACTTTAGTCGGCACGGCGTTCGCGAACAGCACACGCGTCGAGGAATCGTACGCCGTGCCGACTAAAGTCGCGGACTACATTCCTTGCGTCCGCCAAATCATCGGACGCGAATAGTTCCACCACATCCCGACTCGATCCAGCTCCGCATCACTTCCGTGGAAAAGACCGCACACTTCACCCATCCGAAACGCACCGGCCCGCTCGTCACGATCCGACAGCTTTTCGATTCGGACTACTTCCCCGAAGGCGCGGATGCCGTGCGCGAAAAGCCGGATCGCTTTGAGTTCCGCCGCTGCCTGCCGTTTGTCTTCACGCACCTCGGCTGTCTCGGCGTAATCTGGGTCGGCTGGAACTGGACTGCCGTCGCAGTCGCCGCCGCGCTTTACCTCGTGCGAATGTTCGCGATCACCGCGTTTTACCACCGCTACTTTTCGCACCGCACTTTCCAGACATCGCGGCCCGTGCAGTTCCTTTTCGCCGTGCTTGGCAACTGCGCGGTGCAGCGCGGCGCGTTGTGGTGGGCGGCGGTCCACCGGCATCACCACAAGCATTCCGATCACGAGGAGGACGTGCATTCGCCCGGCCTCAGCGGTTTTTGGTGGGCGCACATTGGCTGGATGACGAGCAGCAAAAACTTCCCCACCAACTACCGCGCCATCCGTGATCTCGCGAAGTTTCCCGAACTCGTTTTCCTCAACCGCTTCGACCTCATCGTGCCCGCGCTTTTCGCCGCTGCGTTGTTCGGGCTCGGCGAAATGCTGCGCGTCTTCGCGCCCGCGATCGGCACATCCGGCGCGCAGCTTTTCGTGTGGGGATTTTTCATCAGCACCGTCGTCCTGCTCCACGGCACACTCTTCATCAACTCGCTCGCCCACGTCTTCGGCAGCCGCCGTTTCGACACGGACGACGACAGCCGCAACAGCCTCGCGCTCGCGCTCATCACGCTCGGCGAAGGCTGGCACAACAACCATCACCGCTACATGGCCGCAGCGCGCCAAGGTTTCTACTGGTGGGAAATCGACGTGACTTTTTACCTCCTGAAAATGCTCTCGTGGACCGGCCTCATCTGGGATCTGCGCACCGTGCCCGCGACGATCTACGCGGAAGCCGAGGCGCGCTGAGCCGCGATGCAAACGCTCGCGATCATCGGGACGGGAATCGCCGGTTTAGGGTGCGCCTATTTTCTCCAAGACCGTTTCGACATCACGATCTTCGAGCAGGAAAAACACCTCGGCGGCCACACCAACACGGTCATGGTCGAGGAAGCCGGACGCACGCTGCCCATCGACACAGGCTTCATGGTTTTTAATCACGTCACCTATCCAAATCTCACGCGGCTCTTTCGCGAACTCGATGTCGCGACGAAGCCCGCGAGCATGTCCTTCAGCGTGCAGCACACGCCGACCGGGCTCGAATACAACGGCGGCAGCCTGAACCTGCTCTTCGGCCGGCGGCGCAATCTCGTGAGCCTGCGCTACTGGCGGATGCTGCTGCAAATCCGGCGCTTCAACAACGAGGCCGTCGCCGCGCTCGACGACCCGCGATTCGCGAATCACAGCCTGCGCGATTACGTCGCCGAGAGAGACTACGGCGACGACATGCTCAATCTTTACCTCATCCCGATGAGCAGCGCCGTCTGGAGCACGCCGCCCGACCTCATGCTCGAATTCCCAGCGATGACGCTGCTGCGCTTCTGGCACAACCACGGCTTCCTGGGCCTGCACACGCAGCATCCGTGGTTCACCGTCACCGGTGGTGCGAAATCGTACGTCGAAAAAATCACCGCGCCGTGGCGGGATCGCGTGAAGCAGCAGAAAGTGACTTCAGTGACACGCACTGGCGGCAAGGTCGCGATCACGACCGCAAACGGAACGACCGGATTTTTCGACAAGGTGATCCTCGCCTGCCACGCTGATCAGGCGCTCAAACTTCTCGCCGATCCGACCGACCTCGAATCGCGCCTGCTCCGCGAATTTCGCTACCAGCCCAACACCGCGACGCTGCACACCGACGCCTCGCTCATGCCGCGCACGCGCCGCTGCTGGGCCTCGTGGAATTACCGCCTCGACCTCGCGCGCGACGGCAAAGTCATTCCGACCACGCACTACTGGATGAACAGCCTGCAAGGCGTCTCCGAAAACGAAAACTACTTCGTCTCGCTCAACGCCCACGACCGCATCGCCCCCGCGAAAATCCTCCGCCGCCTCGAATACGAGCACCCCGTTTTCAACCTCGCCGCCATCGCCGCGCAAAAGGAGCTCCCGCAACTCAACTGCCTCGCCACCAGCCAGACGACTTACTTCGCAGGCGCATGGTTCAAATACGGCTTCCACGAAGACGGCCTCAACAGCGCCCTCGAATGCGCCCGCGCCATCACCGGAGAAGCGATATGGACGTGACTTCGTGCCTCTACGAGTGCTCGGTGATGCACCACCGCCTCTCGCCAAAGGAGCACCGTTTCCGCTACCGCATTTTCATGCTCGCGCTCGACCTCGACGAGATCGACATCATCGCCGCGCGCATCCCTTTCCTCAGCCGCAACCGCGCGAACCTCTACGAATTCCGCGACCGCGACCACCTCACGCTCCCCGGCTTCGAGCGTGCGACGATCAAGGAGAATCTCGTCGAATATCTCGCGCAAAACGGAATCCACTTTCCCTCCGACGGACGAATCACGCTCGTCACTTTACCTCGCGTGTTCGGCTACATCTTCAATCCCGTCTCGTTCTATTTCTGCACCGACGCCGCTGGCGCGCCGCTCTGCGCCGTCGTGCAAGTCGGCAACACCTTCCGCGAAATGAAACCGTACCTTATCCGCGAGCCTGCGGGCGAAGACGGCTTCCACCTCATCACGCCGAAACATTTCTACGTCTCGCCCTTCTCCCCGCTCGACCTCGCGTTCGATTTCAAACTGCGCATCCCCGGCGAACATCTCGACATCCACATCGACGACCGCGAAGACGACCGCCGCATCCTGCTCAGCGCGCTCACCGGCACGCGCGCGCCGCTCACCGCCGCGCGCCTCGCGTGGTTCACGCTCAAGTATCCGCTCATCACGTTGAAAGTGATTTTCCTCATCCACTGGCACGCGCTGCTGCTGTGGCGCGCGCGCCTCCCGCACTACGCGAAAGCCGCGCGGCCCGAAGATCAGCGCGGCGTTTTCAATCCGCACCATCCATGAACGACACCATCTCACTCCACGCCGCCGCACCCGCTCCCGCCGCGGGCGGTCTCTACCAAACCTTCGTCCTGCGCGCGCTCGAACGCATGACCGCCGGCTGTCTGCGCCTCGAAATGCCCGACGGCACCGCGCGCACCATCGGCACACCGGGCGCGGAAGTGAGCGCGCAACTGCGCGTGCGCGACGCGGCGTTTTTCAGAAAGTGCGTGCTCTTCGGCGATGTCGGTTTTGGCGAAGCGTACGTCGATGGCGATTGGGAAACCGATTCCATCAAACGCGTCATTGCGTGGGCGATTTTGAACGTCGAAAATTCGCCCGCGATGAGCGGATCGAAAGTGCGCTCCATCGCGCTGAACCTGCTGCAAACCTACAATCGCGCCCTGCACCTGCTCCGTCCGAACAGCGTCATCACCAGCCGCCGCAACATCGCCGAGCACTACGATCTCGGGAACGATTTCTACCGGCTGTGGCTCGACGCGACGATGACGTATTCGAGCGCGCTCTTCAGCGCGCCAGGCCAATCGCTCGAATCCGCACAGACCGCGAAATACGACGCGCTCTGCCGCGAACTCCGACTGCAACCGACCGATCACGTCCTCGAAATCGGCAGCGGTTGGGGTGGCTTCGCGTGCCACGCCGCACAGCACTACGGCTGCCGCATCACGACCGTCACCATCTCGGAAGAGCAGGCGAAATTTGCGCGTGAGCGATTCGAGCGCGCGAGTCTCGCGGATCGCGTCGAAGTGCGTTTGCAGGATTACCGCCACATCACCGGCCAGTTCGACAAGGTCGTCTCGATCGAAATGATGGAGGCGCTCGGCGACCGCTACCTCGAAACTTACTTCGCCAAAATCCACGAAGTCCTGAAACCGCACGGCCTCGTCGCGCTGCAATACATCACCGTCCCCGACTGCCGCCACGCCGAGCTAAAGCGCGGCGTGGACTGGATTCAAAAGCACATCTTCCCCGGCTCGCTCCTGCTCAGCGTCGGTCGCGTGAACGAGGCGCTGCACCGCACCGGCGATCTTTTTCTCCACCGCCTCGAAGACTTCGGCAGCAGCTACGCGCGCACGCTGCACGCTTGGTGGGAAACCTTCAACGCGCGCCGCGTAGAAGTGCACGCACTTGGCTTCGACGAGCGATTCATCCGCAAGTGGAACTACTATCTGCAATACTGCGAAGCCGCGTTCGCCAGCCGCAACATCAGCGTCGTGCAGGCCATCTACACGCGCCCAAATAACCGCACGCTCGCGACATGATCTGGTTTCTCCGCATCGCCTTCAGCGTCGTCCTCGTCGCGATGCTTTGCGTCACGACTTGGGCGAGCAGCATCGTCGCGCTGTGGGAGACGCCGCGCGCCGTCGCCACGCATCCGTGGTTTATCGCCACGCTCTTCGACACCTACTTCGCATTCCTCACGTTCTATTGCTGGGTCGCTTACAAGGAGACCTCGAACGTCGCGCGCATCGTCTGGCTCGTGGCGATCCTGCTGCTCGGCAACATCGCGATGACCGCTTACATGCTTTGGAAACTCGCGCGTCTTCCCGCCGATGCGAAGATCGAGGCGCTGTTGCTCCGGGAAAAATGAACGCGGCGACTGCGGACCTGCGCGAATCGTTTTGGCAGCGGCGTGTCGTCGCGCCCATTGTCGGGCAACTCAAGCAGGGCATCACGCCCGAGAAAATTGCGCTCACCATCGCGCTCGGATTGGTGCTCGGGATTTTCCCGATCCTCGGCTCGACCACGATCCTCTGCGGCCTCGCCGCCGTGCTGCTCCGGCTCAATCAGCCGATCATCCAGCTCGTCAATTACTTCGCCTATCCGCTGCAACTCGCGCTCATCATCCCGATCTATCGCGCTGGCGAAACGCTCTTCCGCAAACCGCACATCCCGCTCTCGATCTCGCTGCTCTTCGAGCGATTCCGTGCGGACTTCGGGAAATTTCTCGCCGACTTCGGCATCATCGCCGTGCAGGGAATCGTCGTCTGGTGCCTGCTCGCGCCGGTCGCGGCGGCGATCCTCTACCACGCATTTCGTCCGGCCCTCCGCACGCTGGCCCGTCGCACTGACGCCTGAGTTCATGCTCACGCTCCTCCTCATCGGCCTCGCCATCGCGCTTACCTACTTCGCCCTCACCTGGGCGATCAGCGTGAAGATTCGCAACTACGGTCTGCTTGATGTCGCGTGGTCGTACGGCGTCGCCATCCTCGCGCCGATCTACGCGCTCGCCGGTCCCGGCCTGGCGTTGCGCAAATGGTTCATCACCGCCATCGGCGTCGCGTGGAGTCTGCGGCTGGGCACGTATATTTTGCGGCGCGTTATCGGCCATCATCCGACCGAAGACGTGCGCTATGAAACGCTGCGCAAGAAATGGCCGGGCGCAGGAATGTTCCTCGTCTTCTTTGAAATTCAGGCGGTGCTCGTCGTGATCTTCTCGCTGCCATTCCTACTCGTGTCGTTTAACACCGCGCCGCAACTCTCACCGCTCGAAATCACCGGCCTCGTCGTCGCCTTCCTTTCGCTGTGCGGCGAAGCATTCGCCGACCGCCAGATGAGGGTCTTCAAAACCGACCCCACCAGCAAAGGCAAAGTCTGCCAGCGCGGCCTGTGGGCGTATTCGCGCCATCCGAACTACTTTTTCGAGGCGCTGTTTTGGTGGGGCATTTTCCTCTTCGCGCTCGGCTCGCCGTGGGGATGGATCACCGTCGCGTGTCCGCTGCTCATGCTCTGGTTCCTGCTGAAAGTGACCGGCATCCCACTCACCGAAGAATACGCGGTGAAGAGCAAGGGCGACGCCTACCGCGAGTACCAGCGCACCACGAGCGCGTTCGTTCCGTGGTTTAGAAAATCATGATTTCCATCGACTCGATCCTCGAAGCCAACGTCGTCCCCGACCCGCTGATCCGCCTCGGCATTCGGCATCTGCTCGCCGAAACATTGCGCGAAAAAACCTGCGCGAACGTGGAACTCCAGCGCGCTGCGCTGCTCGCGCACATCGCCGAATTGAAGCAAAGCCCCATCGCCGTCCAGACGCGCGATGCCAACGAGCAGCACTACGAAGTACCCACGCGCTTCTACCAGCTCTGCCTTGGCCGGCGGCTTAAATACAGCTCGGGACTGTGGACGGACGCCGCCGACACCCTCGACATTGCCGAGGAAAAAATGCTCGCGCTGACCTGCGAGCGCGCGGACATCGCCGACGGCCAGTGCATCCTCGAACTCGGCTGCGGCTGGGGTTCGCTCACGCTGTGGATGGCGGAAAAATATCCCCGTGCGCAGATCACCGCAGTCTCGAATTCTCGCACGCAGAAGGAGCACATCGACGCCGAGGCGGCGCGGCGCGGCTTCAAAAATCTCACGATCGTCACCGCCGACATGAACGTCTTCGACATCGCCGCGCCGTTCGACCGCGTGGTGAGCGTAGAGATGTTTGAGCACATGAAAAACTACCGCGCACTGCTCACGAAAATCGCGCGCTGGCTCGCGCCCGGCGGCAAATTGTTCGTCCACATTTTTACCCACCGCGAACTCGCCTACCACTACGAGGACAAAGGCCCGAACGACTGGATGACACGCTACTTTTTCGCCGGTGGGCAGATGCCGTCGGACGATCTGCTGCTCTACTTTCAGGAAGATCTGCGGATCGAGCAGCACTGGTGCGTGAGCGGCACGCACTACCAAAAAACCGCCGAGGCGTGGCTGGAAAACATGGACGCAAACCGAAAGGAAATTTGGCCACTCTTCGAGGAAACCTACGGCGCGGACAAGGCGCGGCGCTGGTGGGCTTACTGGCGCGTGTTCTATCTCGCGTGCGCGGAGCTGTGGGGCTATCGCGGCGGTGACGAATGGCACGTTTCGCACTACCGCTTTCGGAAGCCGTAACTACTACGCGACGATCCCTTTCACGGCTTCTCCCGCGATGCCGGTGAGGCGCACGTCGAGGCCCTGAAATTTCATGTTCAGCCGTTTGTGATCGATGCCGCAGAGCGCGAGCATCGTGGCGTGGAGATCGTGGACGCTCACGGGATTTTCGACGGCGCGGTAGCCGAGTTCGTCGGTCGCTCCGAAGGTCGTGCCCGCTTTCACGCCGCCGCCCGCGAGGAAGAGCGAGAAGCCGAGGATGTGGTGATCGCGCCCGGTGCCGCCTTGCGACATGGGCGTGCGCCCGAATTCGCCGCCCCACAAAATGAGCGTGTCTTCGAGCATCCCGCGCTGCTTGAGATCCTCGATGAGCGCGGCGGTCGGGCGGTCCACATCGCGCGCGGCGACGGGCATGTCGTGCGTGATGTTGCGATGGTGATCCCACGCGCGGTGGTAGAGCTGGATGAAACGCACGCCGCGTTCGGCGAGGCGGCGCGCGAGCAGGCAGTTTGACGCGAAGGAACCGTCGCCAGGTTTCTCGACGCCGTAGCGTTCCAACATCTCCTTCGGCTCTTTGGAAAAATCGGTGAGTTCGGGCACGGACGACTGCATCCTGAACGCGAGTTCGTATTGCGCGATGCGCGTCTGAATTTCGGGATCGACGCGCTCCTCGGCGAGCATTCCGTTGAGCCGGTTCACCTCCTCAACGACCTGCCGCTGCACGCTCTGACACACGCCGTCCGGGTTCCCGATGTAATGCACCGCATCGCCTTTCGACTGAAACATGATGCCCTGAAATTTGCTTGGCAAAATCCCCGCGCTCCACTGCCGCGCCGAGATCGGCTGCGCGCCGCCGATGCCTTTGCTCGTGCTCGTCAGCACGATGAAGCCCGGCAATTCCTCCGTCTCCGAGCCGAGCCCGTAAAGCATCCACGAACCGAAACTCGGGCGCCCGGTGACGGTCGCGCCTGTGTTCATAAACGTGTGCGCCGGGTCGTGATTGATCTGCTCGGTGAACATCGAGCGCACGATGCAAAGGTCGTCGGCCATCGTCGCGATGTGTGGGAAAAGCGCGGAGATTTCCTGGCCGGATTTGCCGTGCTTTTGGAAATCCACGAACGGCCCCATCGCCTCGAGTTTGCTGTTTTGCAGCTGCGCGAGCTGCTGGCCCTTCGTGAACGAATCGGGGAACGGCTGCTTGTCGATTTTCTTCAACTCAGGTTTCAAATCGAAGCTCTCGAACTGCGACGGCCCGCCCGCCATGCACAGATGAATGATGCGCTTCGCCTTCACCGGAAAATGCGGCTGCGCAATGACGCCGCGCCATTTCCCATCGGCGGGTTTCGCCGGGATCGCCGCGCCCGCGCGTTCGAGCAACGAGGCAAAGGCGAGGCCGCCAAGGCCGTACGCGGAATTGCTGAGGAACGTGCGGCGGTTGATGCTGCGGGCGAATTCTTCGGGGCTCATTTTGGAAATCATGCGCCGCGCATCGCTCCAGCGCAACGCGGATCAGGACTCGCCCTTCACCCGAATCCGCACCTGACGCGAGAGCAGCCACTTCACCGCGAACATGTCGCACGTCGCCTTCCACGCGCGATTTCCAAAGCCGTATTTGCTCACCCCCGCCGTGCGCGGGCGGTGATGCGTGGGCACCTCGGCCAGCTTGTAGCCCATGCCTTTGATGAGTGCGGGGATGAAGCGGTGCATCCCATAAAACGGCACGAGCGCCTCGCGACAATCGCGCCGCATCGCCTTCAACGTGCAGCCCGTGTCACGCACGCCGTCGCCCGTGAAACGGCTGCGCACGAAGTTCGCGATGCGGCTTTGCACACGTTTGAAAGCGGTGTCCTTACGATTCGCGCGGTAGCCACAGACGAGGTCCGCGCCCTTTTCGATCTCGGCGAGGAGCTTGGGAATATCGGCGGGATCATTCTGCAAATCGCCATCAAGGAGCACGATCACCTCGCCCTTCGCCGCGTAGATTCCGGCGTACATCGCCGCGCTCTGGCCGGTGT